>DATLHN010000150.1:0-1990 GCA_035539875.1 Armatimonadaceae bacterium | reverse complement strand
CAGGCGGACGTAGTCGAGTTGCGCCGTGTCGCCCAGCATCACCAGGCCCGCGGGCGCGTTGATCTGCGCCAGCGCCGCCGAGGGGGTCGCGGCCGGGGTGGCACTGATGTCCGTGTACGCCACGAGGCTGTGGTTGAAGCCGTAGTTGGTCCGGTTGTCCACGTTCGCGGGCACCGGGAAGCTGCTCGACGGGCAGTCGCGGATCTGCAGGTTCTTGATGTAGGGCGCGATGTCGCGGTACCAGCGCGTCAGCGTCCCGCCCGACCCGGCGTTCAGCCCCCCGAGCGGCAGCGTCTCCTCGTAGTCCTGGGCGTACATCATCACCCCGAGGCCCAGCTGCTTGACGTTCGAAAGGCACGCGGTCTGGCGCGCCTTCTCCCTCGCCTGCGCGAAGACCGGGAAGAGGATCGCGGCCAGGATCGCGATGATGGCAATGACGACGAGAAGCTCGATGAGCGTGAAGCCCGCCCCGGGCTGGGAGGCGGTGCGACGGTGCGTGCGCGGCGTTAAAGACTTCATGGTAGGGTTCCTTCCCCGGGAGAGTCAACATTCGTAGTCGATCCGCGCACGACCAGGTGCGCGGGCAGAAGGCGGACCTGCGGCGGCATCTCGGGCGAGCGCAGGCGCAGCAGGAGCAGGTCGGCGGCCTCCTCGGCGAGGCGCGCGAACGGGTGGACGACCGTCGTCAGCGGCGGGTCCAGCAGGCCCGCGTAGATCGCGTCGTCGAATCCGACGACGGCGAGACCGGACGGGACCGGCGTGCCCGCGCGCCGCAGCGTCTTCAGCACCGCGCCCGCCAGCCAGTCGTTGTAACAGAATAGCGCGGTCAGCGGCTCGCCCCCCGCCTCCCCGGCGCAGCGGGCCAGGAAGCCGGGCAGGCGCTCCGCGATCTCCGCCTCGGTCGGCCAGCGGACGTCCAGGATGCGCGCCCGCGGCGGCGGCGGCATCGCGCCGCCCGTCCCCGCGGCGCGCTCGGCGAAGGCCGACTCCAGGCCGCGCAGCCGCTTCTCGCTGGAAAGGACGTTGCTCGCGCTGGAGATGAAGCCGACCCGCCGGTGGCCGAGGTCCCACAGGTGCTCGCCCGCCGCGCGCCCCCCGCCCTCGTTGTCCACCACGACCTGCCACTGCCGCCGGGCGTCGTCCGGGATCTCGCCGATGAAGACGCACGGCAGGTCGCCCACGGCCAGGGCCTCGGGGTCGGACGTGGACCCGACGAACAGCGCGGCGTCCACCTCCTGCCGGTGGTAGAGGTCGCGGGCGATCGCGACCGCCTGCCGGTGGTCCGGCGCGGTGTGGATGAGGACGTGCTGCCCGCGGTGCCCGAGGAGGCGGCACAGTTCCAGGGTAAGCGTCTGGAAGACGGAGGTGGGGTTCGCCCGGGAGAACAGCGCGACCCGCTCCAGCAGGGGCTTGGGGGCGCGCAGCCGCTCCAGCGGGTAGCCCATCTGACGGGCGGCGTCCCAGACCTGTCGGCGGGTGGTCTCGGTGACGAACCCGGACGGCCTCCGCCCGGTCAGCGCGGACGAGACGGTGGCGGGCGAGAGCCCGAGCCGGGCCGCGATGGCGCGCACGGTGGGTTTCTTCGCGGAGCCGTCGCCGTCGGCCGGGGCGGTCGCACCGTCCCCGCCGCCCGCCGTCTCCCGTTTAATGGCTGTCGTACCGCGCTCGCTCGTCTTGCTGCTGCTGCGCCCCATGCCCGGCCCCTTCGCCCGCACGCGGTTTTTGTTCACTGAACAACGTGACCCCACATTACCACGGCGCGAGCGGCGGTGTCAAGGGACGGAAAAACCCCTCTCCCGATGCCGGGAGAGGGGTCCGGGGCGGCGCGGCTACGGCTTTTACCGCGAGGTGGCGCGGACTTCGGCCTCTTCCTCGGCTTCGACCTCGGCCTCGATCCGGTCGCCGTGGCTGACGAACGGCTCGTGCAGGTGGACCGGGTCGGCGGACTTGCGCCCGATACGCAGGTTGATGATCTCGACGAAGACCGAGA
>DATLHN010000149.1:0-6222 GCA_035539875.1 Armatimonadaceae bacterium | reverse complement strand
CGGACCATTTCCTTCGTGGCGTGCTGTCGGGAACTTCCGTACTCTTGCCCCCGGCTCGCCGAGGCTCGCCACCCTCTCTCGGGCGCGCAGCGCCTTTGGAGCGCGGCTGCGCCGCCGAGAGAGGGGCCGGGGGGTGAGAGTCGGAGCCGGGGGCAAGAGTCCCGAATCTCCCCCCGCCAATTCGCCCCAAAATACTGTATATTTCACCTGGCAGCAGACGGGCGCGCGGCGCGGCGAAAGGACGACCATGGACGACCAGCGGCAACCGCAGCAGCCGGAAGGGGCGCGGCGCGACCTCAAGACGACCCGGCCCCTCCTCGGGGCGCACCTCGCGCGGGTCACGCAGGCCGCGACCGTCCTCGTCGTCACCGCCGTCAAGGTCGAGGAGATCGCCGTCGACACCGTCATGTCCCCGCTGCCGTTCCTCGCCGCGCCGGGCGGGGAGGAGGCGGAGTACGTCGGGCACCACGACAGCGGGCAGTACGACTACCGGGTCGGCCTGATCGGCAACTACCTCGCCGTACACCTCTACCTGCGCTACGACGAGGGAAAGCCGCCGGGGATGACCGCGCAGAGCCTGCTCGGGTACGCGCTCCAGGACTTCCGGAACCTCCAGCTCGTCCTCATGTCGGGCATCTCCGGGGGGCTCCAGTCGGAGGAATTGGACGGGCGCGCGCGCGACGGCGGCGGCGGCGGCGCGGAGCCGCGCGGCCAGCGGATCGGCGATATCCTCGTGCCCACCGAGAGTATCCAGGCGGTACCGACGATCAATCCGAAGACCGGTGCGACCGGGACCGGGCGGGACGACTACGACGTCTTCACGTACCGCTTCAACCCGATGGTCGTGCGCGGCTTCCAGGAGCGGACGAACCGCGACCCGGATTGGCGCGCGCGCGTCCACTTCGGCCCGCTGCTCTGCACCCCGCAGGTGCTCCGCAGCGCCGAGGGGCGGGTCCGTCTGTGCGCCGCCTTCCCGGAAGCGCTCGGCGTCGAGATGGAGTCGTTCACGCTCGGGCAGGCGGAGACGGCCCGGCTCGTCAACAGCCGCCAGCAGCAGATCTACTTCTTCGTCGCCAAGGCCGTCTGCGACTGGTGCGACGACAACAAGCCGCCCGCCGGGCACCCCGACCGTCCCGCCCACGACCGGGTGCGCCAGGACGCCGCGGACGCCGCCGCGCGGTACATCCATTACCTCCTGAGCCAGCCCGACGGGCTGCACTTCATCGCGGGCGTCGCGCCGTTCGCCGCCCGCGCGCAGGGAAAGCTCTACGACAACGCGCTCGGGGCGCGCGGCAGGCGCTCCGCCCGCGAACTCGAAGCGCCGGTGAAGCGCGCGGGCGAGAAGCCGCCGGACCAGCTCGGCGCGCTGCTCGCCGAGGGGGACGCGCGGTGCCTGCTCGTGAGCGGCGAGGCGGGCATGGGCAAGTCGTTCCTGCTCGACCGGCTCGCGCACGCGCTCCAGCACTTCCACCGCTCCGACCGCTACTACTACCTGGGCTGCAACGTCCGGTACCCGACCGAGGAGACGCTGCGCCACCTTTTCGAGATCGGCAGCGGCGGCGACGGCGAGGAGTTCGGCGCGGCGCTCGCGGCGAAGCTCGCCGGGCAGCGCGCCTTCGTGTTCCTCGACGACGTGGACCGCGCCCTCTACGACCTGAAGACCGAGGGCTCGGCGCTGCGGACGCTGTGCGACCTGGCCGCCGACGGCACGGTCGACGCGCGCATCGTGATGGCGGTGAAGCAGGAAAAGGAGGTCGCGGGCGCGGCGCGCGCGATCTTCGCCGGGGAGCAGGTCGCCGGGCCGCGGCGCATCGGGGCGTTCTCCGAAGACGAGGCAGAGCGCTACCTGTGCGACGCATTCCCGGACGTCGGCGCGGAGACGCGGGCGTTGCTGCGCGAGACGGCGCGCGAGTCCGAGGGGCACCCGCTGCTGCTGAGCCTCCTGCGCGCCGAGTTCGCGGGCCGCACCGAGGAGGAGATAGCCGACTGGGTCCGCGCCGAAGTGCTGCCCCACCGGGGACGCGGGCGGGCCCCGCTGATGAACACGGTCTTCGCCGAGCGGCACGCGCGCCAGCCCGAGGAGGGGCGCGCGCTCCTGCGCGCCCTCGCGGTCCTGCGCGACCCGGCGTTCACCGCGCGCACCTACCTGTCGGAGAACGCCCGCGCCGTTCTGGAGGTCGCCGGGCCGTCGTTCGCGTCGTCGTTGATGCCTCTGGACCCCGCTACGCTCTACCGCCGGGTCGGGGAGCAGCTCAAGGCCGCCGACATCCTGGTGGACGAGCGGCAGGGCGGGGATTCAGACGGCGGCGACGACCTCCCCGGCTACCTCTTCCGCTACGACGCCGAGCGGGACTTCGTCTACGACGCCCTGGACGACGCCGAGCGCGAGGAACTGCACGGGCGGGCGGCGGACGCCTACGCCGGACTCTACGCCGCCGCACTCTCCGGCGCGGGCGGGAGCGCGCAGGTCGAGGACTCCGAGGACGCGCTGCTCGGGTACCGGGTGCTGCGGGCGTGGCACGGGATGCTCGCGGGCGGGGTGGAGGACGCCCTGCGGCAGATCGAGAGGCTGACGTCGGCGTTCGAGTCCCGGTCGCGCTACCGCGAGCTGATCGCGTTCCGCACCCGCGCCCGGGCGCGGATCGAGACGCTGCCGGGCAGGCCGACCGCCGCCCTCCGGCGTAAGCGCGACCTCTGGGCGCGCAACGAGGTACACCTGGCGGACAACATCTACCAGGGCGCGACCTTCGGCGAGGAGATCGCCCGGATCGCCGGGCGGGTCAAGGAGACGTACGTCGAGGACGACGAGTGGGAGGAACTCCCGCCCGCCGAGCAGCGCGCCGCGCACAACAACCGGCGCGCGCTCGCCCTCGCGCGCCTGATCGACGCCTCGTGCCAGTTCGAGGCGCTCAAGACGCCGTTCGCGGGCGCGGACGCGGTCGAGCGGTTCCACGCCGCCGTGCGCGAGTTCCAGGGGGCGCAGGCCGAGGCCGAGGAGGTCTGCCGACTACTAAACACGCGCGGCGACGACTCGCTGCCGGAGCCGCTGCGCCTCTCGCTGCTCGCGAACGCCTGCGCGACGCTGGCGATGTTCTACAACCGCCGCGGGATGTGGGAAAAGGCGCTCGCGACCTACGACCGGGCGCGCGCGGCGCAGGACGCCCTCGCCGCATTGCTGGAAACGCGCCGCGCCGACATCCCCCCGGGCGACTACGCCGCGCTGGAGAAGATTCGGACGTTCGACCGGTTCCACGTGGACTACTCGCGCTCGCGCACGGTATTCCTCGCCGGGGGACCGGAGGCGGCGCTGGAATCCGTGGAGCCGTGGCTCGGGGACGGCGGCCGGGACGTCCGGTCGAGCATCGAGTACCTGTACCTCGTCGCGAACGCCGGGACCTCCCTCGTGAGCCTCGGGAGGCTGGACGAGGCCGAATCGCTGCTGAAGCGGACCCAGCGCAGCGCGTACCAGGGACACCGGAAGCGCGAGGACTACCTGCCCGGGGACCTCGCCGTGCCGCCCCATCTGTCCGGCGTCCACTACGCTTGCGGGGGCGACTTCTGGCCGGTGGCGGGCCTCGACTGCCTGCGCGGGGCGATCGCGCTCTACCGGGGCGAGTTCGAACGGGCGCGCGAGACGTTCGACTTCTGCGCCGCGCTCTACGCCGCGGACGGCTACGCCCGCGACGTCCCGCTGATGCGGACCAACGCCCACTTCGCCCGCCTCGCCGCCCGCCGCGTCGAGATCACACCGGGCGCGGAGGACGCGGCCCTCGCCGAGATCGCGGACGCCCTCGTGGAGGTGGCGACGCCGGTGATGGACGAACCTATCGTACTGGCGAACGTCTGGTACGTCCTGGACCGGCTCGCGCGCGAGTACCCGGGCCTCGACGCGCCACGCGACCGCTGGCGTGAAGGCATGGCCGCCCGACGCCTCGCCGCCGAACCAGCCGGGCGGACCGAAGCGCGCTTCGGCGGGGCGATCGCGTCGGACGGCGAACGCGGCTGGCGCGAGCCGTTCGTGGTGCGCGGCGCGCTGAACCTGCGCACCGTCCCGTTCCTCCAGTTCGAGTTAGAGGACATTTAAACCCATGCTGCTGGTCCCGATCGAGTCGGTGCACGACCCGAGGCTCGTGCCCGCGCTGCGCGTCTACCACGAGTCGTTCCCGCTCCACGAGCAGATGAGCGTCCCGTTCTGGTTCGAGACCGTGCTCTCGCTGCCGCTGCCGGACACGCACCTGCTCGCCGTGGTGGACGACGAAACGGACGGCGCGACGGTCGGCATGGTCTTCTACCAGACCGTGGCCGGGGCGGGGGGGGACAACGCGCCGCCGGTCGCGCTGCTCTGGTACCTCTGCACGCGCGGCGACCGGCGCGGCGCGGGCCTCGGGGCCGCCGCCTACCAGACTCTGGTCCGCACGCTGTTCGCGAACGGGATCGCCGCGCTCGTCTTCGAGGTCGAGATTCCGGAGGAGGCGGGCGCGCAGGAGCACGGCGGGGAGGCGGCGGAAATGGCCCGGCGGCGCATCGCGTGGTACCGGCGCAACGGCGCGCGCGTCCTTGAAGGCGTCCGCTACCTCCAGAGCGTGGACAACGGCTCCGAGCCGACCCCGATGCACCTGATGGTCCACACGCCCGCCCCCGTCACACCCGACGAAGCGTACGCGCTCGCCTGCGCCGCCACCGGGGAGGAGATAGAGCGCGTTTCGGAGCTGTCACTCGCATGACGACCGACGAGGAGATTCAGGAAAGCAGGCACGCCGTGGACGCCGCAACACCGCCGCCGCCACCCGCGCGGAAGCCCGAGCCGGTCCCGCCGCCGTCGCCTGCTCACGCGCCGCCCGCGCCGGGGGTGGCCGAACTCGACCGCGCCCTGCTCCAGTCCGAGTACGAGAAGCTCAAGGACGAGCAGGGCAGTCGCATCCAGTTCCGCGACAACCTCATCATGGCGCAGCTCGGCGCGGTCGGCGCGGTCGTCAACTTCATCCTGTCCAGCGCCCAGGAGAAGCCGCTGCTGAACTACGGCTGGCTCGTCATCCCCTGGATCTCCAGCATCCTCGGCTGGTACTACTTCAGCAACGACGTCGTCATCAGCCAGATTCGGGACTACGTCGCCGAGCGCGGTCGCGCGCTCGGCGTCTTCGGGTGGGAGACGCGCCGCCGCTCCGACCGCCTGCGCCCCCTGCGAAAGTTCTTCCAGACGGTCGCCGAGCTGTTCGCGTTCGCGGTCCCCGGCGTCGCCGCGCTCGCCGCCCTGGTCGGACCCGTCTTCCGCCCGAGCGTCCCCCTGGGGAATCCCGCCCTGTTGAAGGCGCTCTTCTTCCTCGACGTCCTGCTGACGCTCGGCGTCCTCCTCGGCGCGATCGTCATCCAGTCCCTCGACGCCCGCCCCACGAAGGCCCCGCCAGCCGCGCCCTGAACGACGTTAACCGGTCTGCACCGGAGCGCCGTCCGGAGTTGACCAGTCCTCGAACCGGAAATCGCGCGCTACGGCGGCGATGCGGGTGAAGTCGCGGGTGTTCCGGGTTACGACGACCATGCCGGAAACGAGGGCGTGAGCCGCGAGGCGGGTATCCATGTCGCGGACGTTCTGCCGCTTACACTCGCGCATGAGGGTGCGGTACCGCTCTTCCGCTGTCTGGCCGAAAGCCAGGAGGTTGAACGCGGCGAGGAGGGCGATGGTCTGGTGAAGGCCCGCATAGGCGTCGTCGAGACTGCCCGTCGACTTACCGCTCCGCACCTTCTGAATGTGACCCAGGCGGCCCGCCACGTTCTCTTCGGCGGTGATGCCGCTCACCCAGATGTCGGCGTAAGGGGTCCGTCGGTTGCGCGCGAGGACGTTCGCGTCCTGGTCCTGGTAGAGCCGGAGCGTGTCCGAGTCCAGCAGGTACACGTCAGCGCGGGGTCACGGCGGGGGGGCGGGGCGACTTTACCGTCGCGAACGCCTCGCCGCGCGCGTCCGCTTCGCGGTCTACGGCTTCGCGGTACTCCTCCACGGCGTCCATGAGAGCCTGTGAGGCGGCGGGATCGGGCGTCGTCCCGCGGAGTCGGGCGATCAGCGGGTGGTCGTCGCCCAGCGCCGCCGAAGCCATTTCCCTGGCCTGACGGGTCAGCTCGGCGACCGTCCGCAGGAAGAGCGACGGGTCGTCCGCCCGCAGCGCCGCCGCGTCGCGAAGCATCCGGGCGGCCCGCTCCCGGGAGGTGGGCGCCGCCGCATCTTCTGCC
>DATLHN010000148.1:0-2434 GCA_035539875.1 Armatimonadaceae bacterium | reverse complement strand
ATGTCGCCCGCGGTCGCCTTGTAGTAGTGCGGGTCCGTGCCCGGCCCCATCAGCGCGGTCACGTCCACCCGGTCGCCGCCCACGTTCCGCACGATGTCGGCGATCATCCCGGTGGTCGTGGCGACGCGCACCTTGCCGCCGTCCGGAGCCGCGCCGGGGCAGCCCGCGAGCAGCGGCGCGAACACGAGCGTCAGCAGGAGAATCAGCAGGCGCGGGAGGGCGGAACGCCGGTTTGTCATCATAGGTGTCAGGTATCGATCTCGCATTCTGGATTAAAGAGAGTCGTGCGCGCCGACGAGAAGGCCGAAGCCGTAGGCCAGCATGCCGCCGAGCATTCCGACGAACGTCATCTCCAGACCCTGCCGCACCCAGGAGCGGCCGGTGATGAACGTCTTGGACGCCCCCACGGCGAAGTGGGCGACGATGGAAATGACCAGCGACTGGAGCACCGCCTCCATGCCCGACGTGTAGAAGAACGGGATGACCGGCAGGAACGCGCCGACGGCGGTGGAAACGGTCGCCACCAGCGCGCTGAGCCACGGGTTCGGCAGGCGATCCTCGGAGAGGCCCAGCTCCTCGGCGACCATCGTGCTCAGGAACTGCTCGGGCGACTGCGTGAGCCGCGCGGCCATCTGCTTCGCCTCCTCCTCGCTGAAGCCCTTGATCTGGTACATCAGCTCCAGCTCCTCGCGCTCGTGCTCCGGGTCGGTCTCGATCTCGCGCCGCTCGCGGTCGATCTCCGCCTCGTGCACCTCGCGCTCGGACTTGGCCGCGAGGTACGCGCTGGAGCCCATCGAGAACGCGGAACCGATCATGCCCGCCAGGCCCGCGATGAGCACGAACCGGGGGCTCGCCGACGTCGCGCCCGCGACCGCCGAGACGATGCCGAAGACCGCGCCCAGCCCGTCGTTCACGCCGTAGATGGCGTCCCCGATCCACGACCCCGTGCCGTGGGCGTGCCACTTCTCGCGCGAGAGCAGGGCGTCGAGGCGGGAGCGCGGCCCGTGGTGCCCCTCCGCCGCCATCGCGCGCAGCCGCTCCGCGTGCGCCTCCTCGTCCGGGATGACCCGCTCCAGGATCGCCGTCGTCGCCGGGTCGTCGAGCGCGCGTATCTGCGCCTGGTAGTCGGCGACGTGCCCGCGCTCCTCCCGCTCGATGCGCCGTATCATGGCGTCCACGCCGAGGTGGCGCACCAGGCCGCGCTGCCGCCGCACTTCCCCGTCGGCCTCCGTCGGGTCCACCATCACCCCGAGCGCGGCGAGCCGCTCGGCCCAGAGCCAGGCGTGCTCCTCCTCGCTCTCGGCCATCCGGCGCAGGAGGTCCTTGCGCTTCGGGCTCGGCTCGACCGCCGCCATCTCGTGGTAGACGCGGGCGACCACCAGCTCCTCGCGCCAGTTCTCCTTGAGGACGCGCACCATCTCCTCGCGCTGCTTGGGGTCCCGGGTGGCCGGGTCGGCGCTGCCGTTGCCGCTCACGTCGGCGGCTCCTCTCCCCCGGACGACGCCACCGTCGCCAGGTCCGGCATGGTGCCGTCGGCGTTCGGGATCGGCGCGCCGTGGGGGCAGGTCGTGGGGTTTCCCAGGAAGGCGGCGAGCCGCTCCTCGAACTCCTCGGAGATGACGTGCTCCAGCCGCTCGGCCTCGTCGTGCGCCCCGTCCGGCCCGAAGCCGAGGACGTCGGTCAGGAACCGCTCCAGCAAGCGGTGGTGGCGGGCGAGCTCTACGGCGCTGCTAGTTCCTGTCGCCGTCAGGCGCACGCCCCGGTAGGGCTGGTAGGCGACCAGCCCGGACTCGCTCATCCCCTTCAGCATCTTGGTGACGAATGCGCGCGAGGTGCCGGTGCGGTCGGCGATGTCGGACGGCAGCGCGACGCCGCCCTCCTCCTCGCGGTCCTGCAGGGCGTGGATTGCCTTGAGCACGTCGCCCGTGGCTTTCCCTAGCGTCTTCTCGCGCGGTGATTTAACCATGGTTAAGTTTGCTCTGGTGGAGAGTTTACCACGGTTAAAGACGTGAGGCAAGAGGATTGCCCCTGGGCGCGTTCTACACCAGCAGCAGCGCGGGGAGCGACTCGCCCGCGCGGTAGTCGCCGTGGTCCTCGTGCGCGACGAGGAGGGCGTTCGCGCCGACCATCGAGGAGAGCCGGTGCGAACCCTGCGCGCCGGTCGGGGCGGCGAGGCAGACGCCGTCCGACGCGCGCCACTCGACGCGGGCGCGGACGAACTCGCGGCGGCCCGGCGTGTGCGGCAGGTCGTCGGTCAGGGTGGCGACGGCGCGCGGGCGCACGACGTCGGCGTGGCCGGCGAGGCGGCGCAGCACGGGGCGAACGAACAACTCGAAGGTGACCAGCGACGAGACCGGGTTTCCCGGAAGGCCGACGAAGAGAGCGCCGCCGACTCGCCCGAACGCCAGCGGCTTGCCCGGCTTGATCGCGATAC
>DATLHN010000147.1:0-1749 GCA_035539875.1 Armatimonadaceae bacterium | reverse complement strand
GTTCCCCGTGACCGAAATAATTCGCGCCGGTCGCATAAACACGGGGCATAATGTTTATGCAGCAAAGCCGGGTCGTGGAGGACCGGGAGACACGATGACGCGTTACCTTACCGCCGCCGCGGCGCTCGCCGTGGCGGTCAGTGCGACCGGGGCCGGGCGCACGAAACCGCCCGCCGGGCCGACGCCGAAGAAGGCCGCAGCAGCAGCGCCCGCGAAGCAGGCAGCGGTGCCCGCGGACGCGCGCGCGTTCCTGAAGGCGAACTGCGTCGCGTGCCACAACGCGCAGGTGACGCAGGGCGGCCTCGACCTCGCCGCGCTGCTCTCCGGCTCCGACCTGTCCGACCCGAAGGCGTTCGCGCGGTGGGTGGCGGTCCACGACCGGGTGCGCAACGGCGAGATGCCGCCGAAGGGCAGCACGCCCCGGCCCGGCGTCGCCGAGACCGACCGCTTCCTCAAGTCGCTCGCCGCCCCGATGGTCGCGGCCGACGACGCGCGGGCGCGGCGCGAGGGGCGCGCGGCGTGGCGGCGCATGAACCGCGACGAGTACGAGAACGCCCTGCGCGACCTTCTGGACGCCCCCTGGCTCCCGATCCGCGACATGCTGCCCGAGGACGGCGTCGCGCACGGCTTCAACAAGGTCGGCGACGCGCTCGACGTCTCCCACGTCCAGATGGGCCGCTACCTCGCCGCGGCGGAGTACGCCCTGCGCGAACGCCTCGCGCAGGAGGCCGACCGGCCCGCGACCACGACCCGCCGCTACTACACGCGCGAGGAGCCGTCGTTCTTCCGCCCCGTCGCGTTCGGGCCGTTCAACGGCTCGCCCGAGCGCGCGACGTTCCCCATCCTCGGCTGCGCGAGCGCGGACACCGACGTACTCGACCAGAAGGCGCCGATGACCGTGGGGGCGAAGGACCCGGCCCGGCGCGAGGAGGAGTCGCTTGGCGTCGTCGCCAGCGCCTACGAGCCGATCGAGCCGCGCTGGAACCGCTTCCGCGCCCCGATCTCCGGCCGCTACACCCTGCGCCTGGCCGCCCACACCTTCTGGGCCGGGCCCGACAACGAGAAGAACTGGTGGCGGCCGAGCCGCTACAATCTTTCGACCGGGCGCACGCGCGAGCCGGTGACGCTCTACGCCGAGGTGCCGCCGCGCGCCCTGCGCCGTCTGGAGACGGTGGAGGTCGGACCCGAGGCGGGCGTCCGCGAGGTGACAGTCTACCTCAACAAGGGCGAGACGGTGCGGCCCGACGCCGGACGCCTGTTCCGCTCGCGCCCGCCCGCCTGGCGCAACCCCCTGGCGACGCGCGAGGGGCAGCCGGGCGTCGCCTACCGCTGGCTGGAGGTGGCGGGACCCCTCCCACCGCCCGAAACGCCGGGCAAGGGACGCCTCCCGCTGTTCGGCGACCTGCCGCTGGCGAAGGACCCGGCGACCGGCCGGGTGACGGCGACCCCGGGGCGCGACCCGGACGCCGACGCCGAAAGTCTGCTGCGCGCGTTTATCGCCCGCGCCTACCGCCGCCCGGTGGCGGCCGGGGACGTCGCGCCGTTCGCGAAGCTGTTCCGCACGGCGCGCGAAACCGGGTCGGACTTCACCGACGCCCTGCTGACCGCGTACTCCGCCGTGCTCTGCTCGCCGGGGTTCGTGACGCTGGAGGAGCGCCCGGGGCCGCGCCTGGACGACCACGCGCTGGCGACCCGGCTCGCGCTGCTGCTCTGGAACTCGGAGCCGGACGCCGCGCTGCGCGCGCTGGC
>DATLHN010000146.1:0-5743 GCA_035539875.1 Armatimonadaceae bacterium | reverse complement strand
CCATCGGCCGCTGGTAGCGCTCCACGAGTTGTCGGAAAGCCTGAACGTCCCCCTCCGCCGCGCGACGTGCCAGGGCGGCATCGGCCCCGGCGTCGAACGCCGGAGCCTGCGCCGCAGCGGGCGCAGAACCCTGCTCGCGAGACGGTGTAGTGGTGACGGTCGGACCGGTCATCACACACGACATAGCCATTGCATCATACCAGAACGCTGCTCTTCAGTCCCCTCATGGATTCGCCGCTCCTCCGCCGGTTCCCGCGCCCGTGGGCGTTCCGCCAGGGCCGCCGCCGGGCGTTGCTGCGCCTCCCGGTCCGGTGGTCGCCCCGCTGCCAGCGGTGGCGGTGTTCCCTACTCCGCGCGTGCCGTACCCGAGCACCAGCGCCAGAAACCCCTCGAGCCGTGCCTCCCCGGCCTTTACCAGAAGGGTATTGGTCGGGAGGTAGCCGAGGACCCGCGTGACGCCCTCCGGGCGCAGGGTGTTCATAGCCCCGGTGAGGGCGTCCACCTCGGCGTACGTCAGCGGTATCGCCTCCCAGTCCGACGTCCGTACCGCCGCGGCGAACTCCCCGGGCGGGTCGCCCGCCTGCGGAGCGGAAAGCGCGGTCGTATTGCCGTACGTCCTCGTCCGGACCTCGTAGACCCCCTCCGCGGTCTTACGGTACCGCAGAGGCGGCACCGCCGTACGGCAGATCAGCGAAAGAGCCTCGTCGAGCGGACGGTCCTTCATCTTCAGGGTGACATAGCCGACGACGTCGTTCGCCAGGGTGTAGTTGGCGACCTTCGCCTGCCGGAAGACGTCGGCCAGGACGCTGCGGACGTCTCCGTCGCGGACGTCCACGCTCACCCGCGGCAGAGCGGCTTCCGCCACCGCCGCCGGAGGTGCCGCCGACGCCGACGCCGCCTCGATCTGAAACTCGTAGACGTTATCGGGAGAGTGCCGCCAGGTCAGCCGCGGCCGGGCCGCCCGCGTGACGCGGTCCAGCGCCTCGGGAAGCGGCAGGCCATCGATCCGAACGGTGACCCGGGCTGCTCGGGCGGCGGCGTCCAGGACCCGGTACTTCGCGCCGAAGTGCGGCGCGTCCTTGCGCGCCCGGTCGAACAGGGCGGCGAGGACGGCGGGCAATTCGGCGTCGGCCACCGCGAGCGTCACGCGCGCTGGGTCTGCAGCGGGCGTATCGGTCCCCTCACGCGTCGGCGCGGCGGGCGCTCCCGGCGCGCGGCGCGGGGCAACGACCCAGAGGTCGTTCTCGCGCCGCAGTTCCAGGGGAGCGGTGTTCGCGCGGACGATGCTCCGCAGGGCCGCGGCGAGCGGGAGGTCACGCACCGACACCGTGACGGTGCCGCGGACGCCCTCCTCGATGCGATACTTGACCCCGGGCACCTTCCCGAAAGCCGCCTTGAGCACCGACCGCACGTCCTCGCCGCGCGCGGAGAGCGTGACCGCAGGGGGAGGCGCGGCGCTGCCGCCGCTCTGGGCCGCGACCGGTGGCGCGGATGCGAGCGTGCAAGCGGCGGCGCACGCGAGCGCCCATACCGCGCCTATTGAAAACGGCGGCGAAGGCGATATTTTCCGCCCGGTTCGGGCGGGGCTGTACGGGGAGCGGGCTCGCATGGCGACCTTTCCAAAACCGTTGGACCCACGCTTGAGCGGAGGGCTTCAAAAGTGGTTATGCGATGCCCGGAAGCGTCGTCAACCGGTTAAACGGACCGAAAAGGGCGGGAATTGTACCCGGACGGGGCCCTTTCCTTGCTATACGGGGAGAAGTCGTTGTATAATCCCGGCGAGGAATCCGGGAACAGCCTGTCCGGCCGGGGTGTTGATCGTACCCCTTCCGACCCGGGACGAACAGGTATGTGACGGCGTTTCAATGGAGAAGACCGTGCGAGCATCAGCGGCGACCCTAATCCTCCCCCATGCAGCTGCTATTATTCCTTCCCGCGCCGCTCGACGCGTTCTCCTCGCCATCGATTCGGTTCCCTCACAGCCCACGACGACAGCGAGGATCAAGTGGCGTGATCACGGCAATTAAGACTACCTGCGAACATCTCCGCTCCTGCTCCCACCGCTACGCAGACCTGGCCGACCGCGAGATAGTGGCCCGGGCCCAGCGTGGCGAGACGCAGGCGGCGGAATTCCTACTCTACAAGTATCGTAATCTGGTCAAGACGAAAGTCAAGTCCTACTTCCTCGTCGGCGCGGAAAAGGACGACCTCCTCCAGGTGGGAATGATCGGTCTCTGGCAGGCCGTCGTAGACTTCCGGTGCGACAAGGCGATCTCTTTCCCCGCATTCGCCAAGGTCTGCATCCAGCGGCACATCATCACCGCCATCAAAACGGCGACCCGTCAGAAGCAGATGCCGCTCAACACCTCCCTGTCCCTGGAATCCCCCTCCGAAGATCCCTCCGCCGACTGGAACCTTTCCGACATCCTCACCTGCGACGAATCTCTCGACCCCGAAGAGATGGTGCTCCGCTCCGAGGACACCCGGCACCTCCACGACACGCTCCAGCAGGTTCTCTCCGAATTCGAATGGCGGGTCCTTTCGGGCTACCAGGTAGGAAAATCCTACCGGGAGATAGCCACGGAACTTCGGTGCAAGACCAAGTCCGTGGACAACGCCCTCGCCCGCATCAAGAGGAAGGTCGCCTGTGTCCCGGTCGGGAGCGCGGACCTGACCGAGCTGAAGTTCTAATCGGCGCTATCACGACATGACGTAAGGAGACGCAGGGGACGCCCGAGGCCGATGCCCCGGCCCGCTCCCCTGCGTTTCCCACTTTGCCCTCGTTTGATTTTCGACAGCGAAAGTGCTATACTTGCCGGGTAATAACGGCGGTAGGTACGGCCGGCAGTGTCGGGAGGTTCAATGGTTCATGGCCGAAGGTGATGCGGCGCAGCGGTTTCAGAAGGCGATAGAGCACAAACTGGTGGGCGAGTACGACCAGGCCATCGGATTGTTGGAGTCTATTCTGGCCGAGCAGCCGACGAACGCCGAGGTCTTCCACGAACTGGGCCTGATCCACAGCTTCCGCGCCTACATGGACGAAAGCTTCGCCGCCCTGGAGCAGGCCGTTCGCCTCTCCCCGACGAGCGTCCCTTACATCCTCAGTCTCGGGAAGACCTACGCCATGTTCGGCGAGGACGACAAGGCCCGCCGGGCGTTCCAGTACGTTCTCCAGCAAGACCCCTTCAACGACGAAGCCCAGAAGCAGCTCAGTTTCCTGGGCTGAAGCGAGCGTTACCCGGGTGCCCCGCCTACCTGCTCGCCCCCTCGTCCTGATCCTCCTGCTTCTTCTCCCCGCGCTTGTCTTCGGACCGGCCTTCGTCCGGGGTGAGGCGTTCGTCCCCGCGGACCTGCTTTCCTACCTGTCTCCCTACCGGGCTCATGCGCCCGCCGCCGCCGACGCGGCCCCGTGGAACGTCCTGCGCTTCGACGGGATCACGCAGTTCTACCCGTGGCGACTCCAGGCGGCGCGTGAATTCCGGGCGGGCCGCATTCCCCTCGTGAACCCCTACCAGTTCGCCGCCGAAGGCGGGACGCCGCTCCTGGCGAACTCGCAGTCCGCGCCGCTCTACCCGCCGAACGTCATCTTCTGGTGGACGCCGCCGGACCGGTTCTGGCTCGCGTTCGGCTTCAGCGGCGCCCTTCACCTGTTGATCGCGGCGACCGGGCTGTACGCGCTGCTGCGCTCCCTCGGGCTCGGCCGCGGGGCGTGCGCCCTCGGAGCGGCGACCTTCGCTCTGAGCGGGCCGGTGGTCTGCTGGCTCTCCCTGCCGACGTTCCTAGCCGTAACCTCGTGGTTTCCCTGGCTCCTGCTGGCGGTGCGCCGTGCGCACACGCGGGCGGGCACGCCGTCAGGACGCCGGTCGGTCGTCCTGGCCGGACTGGTCGGCGGCCTCATGCTGCTCGCCGGGCACCTCCAGATAGCCCTTTACGGCCTATTGACGGCGGCGGTCTACGCCGTCTGGCTCGGGGCGACATCGGCGGCGCTAGGCGTCCCGGGTGCGCGGCGTTCCTTGATAGGTTGGGCGGGCGGAGTGGCCGCCGCCGGAGTGCTCGCCCTGATGATCGCCGCGCCTCAGGTCCTTCCCTCGGTCGCGCTCAGCCGGGTGTCGCACCGCACGGTCACCAGGTCCATGGACCTGTACCGCGCGAATATGGGGACGGCGCTCCCGGCGCGTAACCTCGTCACGCTGCTCGCGCCCGACTTCTTCGGGCATCCGAACCGGGGCGTCTACTGGAACGACAGCGACCGGGGCGGCAACAACTACGCGGAGTGGGCGCTGTACGTGGGGGTGCTCCCGCTCCTGCTCGCGGGGTACGCCCTCGCCCTGCCCTGGCGGCGGCGCGACGCAGAACCGGACCCGCAAGCGACGCTTCCCCCGGACCGCGGCTTCTTCGCGCTTCTGGCGGCGCTCGCGCTGCTGCTGGCGCTCGGAACGCCGCTCAACCTCCTGCTCTTCTGGGGCGTGCCGGGGTTCGCATCGACTGGCAATCCCGCCCGGGTGCTGGTAGTCCTCGCGCTCGCCCTCTCCGGCCTCGCCGCGATCGGGGCGCACGCCCTGACGACAGCCGTCTCGACCGGCGGCGGCGCGGGCGGCGCACACCGCCGTCCGGCCTTGATCGCCGTCGTCGTCCCGGTCTTTCTGGCCGCGTTCGGACTGTCACGCGCGGCCGTGTTCGCCCGGCAAGCACTCCCGCCGGAGACGCCCTTCGCCGCCGCACTCCAGCAGGCGACGCCGGGGATGATGGTCGCGGCGGTGCTGCTCGTGCTCTCGGCGGCGGCCATCGCCCTGCTCCCGCGCCTGCTGACCCCGGAGCGCCGTCCGCTCGCCCTCGCCGCCCTGGTCGCCCTGGTAATCGCCGACCTGGGATTCTGGGGCGGGGACTTCAACCCCACGGCCAAGCCCGAGAGGGTCTACCCGGTTACCACGGGCATCCGGTACCTGCAGCAGAACGCCGCGAACGCCCTCATAGCCCCTATCAACTACGACTGGGCGCTCGGGCAGACGCCCCCCCGGGGCGCGGTCTTCCCGCCCAACGGGCTGACGGTCTACGGCTTGCACGACGTCGGGGGGTACGATTCTCTGTTCCCGGCGAAGGCGAAGGAGAGGGTGTCGCAGGCCAACGGGGAAGACGCCTCCCCACCCGCGAACGGAAACATGGTCTTCGTCAAGTCGGTGCCCGCGGCCGTCGCGCTCGGGGCGCGGTTCATCGTCCTCGCGCCCGACGCCCTCCCGCGCGTCGCCCCGCCCGGTTCGCTGGACGCCCTGCGACAGGTCTACGCCGGTGAGGACATGGTCATCCTGGAGAATCCGCAGGGGAGCGACTTCGTTCCCGCGGTGCAGGAAGCCAGGCAGGCGACCGACTCGTTCCGGGTGGGGCTGTTCCTCGCGGGGTGCGCTCTGTCCGTGACGCTGGGGGCGGCGACGGCAAAAGCCCTGCGCGCCCCGTTCAGGCGTCGGCGGCTCTCGGGGTAAGCGCGCGGCAGGACCGCGCCGCCTTGGGCACGGTATTCGAAGCGATCACCGCCCGCGCCTCGTCGAAGGTCGTACAGATATGGAACAGCGTGCCGAGGCGCGTGACTTCGAGCATGCGCCGCACCGTCCCGCTGCAGCCGACCAGACACAATGTCCCCTCGACGGGCCGCAGATGCTTGACTCCGCTCTGAAGCGCCCCGTAACCACTCGAATCTATGTAGGGCACCCCGGTCAGGTCGACGACGGCGTGGCGGCACCCGCGGGAG
>DATLHN010000145.1:0-1954 GCA_035539875.1 Armatimonadaceae bacterium | reverse complement strand
CGGGCGGTGCTCGCCCAGGTAGCGGAACGGACCCTCGGGCCGGTCGGCGACCGCGACGCCCGCGCGCGAGTCGGCGTAGCCGGAGCGGTCGTAGTGGAACCAGAGGACGAACTTCTTCGTGCGCGGGTGGTACAGCACCTTGGGCCGCTCGCAGATCGTCCGGTCGCCCCACTTCTCGCGGTAGGCGCTATTCGGGAGGACGACGCCGAGGTGCTTCCAGTTCAGGAGGTCGTCGGAGACGTACGCGGAGACGCCGATGGCGACGTAGCCGTTGGAGCGGTCCTCGCCGTACCAGTAGTAGCGCCCGCCGTGCCGCAGGATGCCGCCGCCGTGCGCCTGGACGGGGTTCCCGTTGTTGTCGCGCCACGCCGCGCCGGGCACGATCTTCCCCGCGTGCACTTCGGGGAGGCGCTCGACCGCCGCGATCTCGCCGGTGACGCCCTCGAAGCGGGCGTCCGCCCAGTTCGCGTGGTCGTTCGCCAGGCCGTCGCCGCCGTCGGTGACTTCAAGCGTGAGGTACCGGACGCGGGAGACGTCCACCGAGAGCGGCACCGGCGCGCCGCCGGTCTCGACGACGCCACTGGTCCACAGCGTCCGGCCGTCGCCGACCACCCGGAACTCGGCGCTGCCCGCTCCCCCGGCGTTCTGGTCCATCCCGACCGACGCGACGAACCGGGCGGCCCGGCGGTCGAGCCGGACGAACAGGCGGCTGAAAGAGTGCGTCCCGAACCCGCCGGAAAACTCCCTGCCGCCGATGCGCATCGGCTTCCGACTGACGGCGGCGTCCTTGCGCGGCGCGCCCCACGTCTGCACCGCCCGGGTGACGTCCAGCGCCGAAAGGGGCACGGTGTCCGCCGCTTCCGCGCCGGGAAAAGGTTCGATTGGCATGTCCCGCTCCTGCCGCCTCCCTGACCGCCGCCCTCCGGGCGGGGTTCGCTGCCTGCGATAGTACCCCGCCGTCCCGATTCGCGGCAAGGCGTGCTGCCGGCGCGCGAACTCCCGCGCAGCACGCCGGGTTCGGGAGGTGCCGGGGGGCGTCGCCGCTAATCTCGTGGGGGAAGGGGCAACGTCACCGCAATGGACGCTCGGTTCCGCGTCGTGATGCTGGGCCGGTTCGAGGTGCGCCAGGGAAACCGGGACGTCACCCGGTTCCGGACGCAGAAGACGGGCGCGCTGCTCGCCTGCCTGGCGCGGCACCGCGGGCGCTCCCACGCCCGCGACGCTCTCATAGAGCAGTTCTGGCCCGACCGGGACCTCACGGCGGCCCGCTCGAACCTCAGCGTCGCCCTGAACGCCCTGCGGCGGCAGCTGGAGCCGCCGGGCGTCCCCGCGGGCGGCGTGCTCGTGGCCGACCGCGCGCAGGTGCGGCTCAACCCCGCCGCGTTCACCACCGACGTCGAGGAGTTCGAGGACGCGCTGCGCACTGCCGCCTCCGCCTCCGCCCCGGACGCCTGGGCCACCGCGGCCGACCTGTACGGCGGTGACCTGTTGCCCGGCTACTACGAAAACTGGGTGCTGGCCGAGCGCGACCGGCTGCGCGACGCCTGGGTGGCGGCGCTCGGGCGCGCGGCGCGCGGCTTCGCCGCCCTCGGCGAGCGCGAGCGCGCGATCCGGTACGCGCGCCTGCTGGCGCAGGCGGACCCGTTCGAGGAGGAGTCCCACCTCGTCCTGATACGCCTTCTCGCGGACGCCGGACGCCCGCAGGACGCGCTGCGCCAGTACCGGGAGATGGAGCGCATCCTGGACGAGGACCGGCAGGACACCCCGTCCGACGCGGCCCGCGCCCTGGCCGCCCGCCTGGGCGACGTCCGGCCCGCCGCCGCGGCGTCGCGCGAACCGCCACCGTCGCCGCCACCGCCACCGCCGACCGTCGCGGCGCGCGCGGCCACCCCCGCACTGCCCCTCCAGTTCACGCGCTTCTTCGGCCG
This sequence comes from Armatimonadaceae bacterium, assembly GCA_035539875.1. Classification (GTDB taxonomy): domain Bacteria; phylum Armatimonadota; class Armatimonadia; order Armatimonadales; family Armatimonadaceae; genus CALEKU01. Next base: position 26 of record DATLHN010000145.1, on the reverse strand, counting down.
CGAAGGGGAGATGGACCGCGTCGCGG
>DATLHN010000144.1:0-17514 GCA_035539875.1 Armatimonadaceae bacterium | reverse complement strand
GGCGCGCGGGCGCGCGAGGCAGCGGCAAGGTGACCCTGACCCCCAGCGGCGCGGGCCTGGCGCGCGTCGACATCCGCGGGGAGACCCAGAACGAGCCGTTTACGCTGCGGTTTGCCGCGGACGGCAACGCCCCGCAGCCCTAAGGCGACCGGTCGCGCTGCGCACCCCGCGTTATCAAATGTGCCGTCCTGGCTCATTCGCCGCCGTCCCCGCCACCGGATCGGTGTCCCGGCGCGGCTTGTTTCCTGCCGATTTCGCCTGGACGTCCGGGGCTCACTCCCGGGCGGTATGGTCGAGCAGCGCCTCCCAGACCTTGGGTCTCTGGCGGCGCATAGGTCTCATCATAACGGCCCCATCTAACTCCCAATCTTCCCGTACCTCCGGTGGGGTATTTCCGTCGTAAACCATCCGAGGTTGTGTCACAATCCAACGTGGGGACTTTCAGTTCCACTTGAAACCACATCCTTTCACGGAGGAGCGAAACGAAATGGCAAAGTTCGAGGTCTACAAGGACACCAAGGGGGAGTATCGTTGGCGGCTCAAGGCTGGCAACGGTGAGGTCGTAGCGGACGGCAACGAGGGATACGCGTCGAAGCAGAGCTGCCTGAACGGTATCCGCGTGGTCAAGGAAAATGCGGCCGACGCCGAGGTCGTGGAACTCGAGAGCAAGTAAGCCGCGTCTTCCCCGCCAGACTGGCATTGTGGAGCCGCCCCGGTCCGAAAGGTTACCGGGGCGGCGTTGCTACGGCGCGGGTAAGCCGGGCGGCCCATGGGCGGCCCGTTCGCCCGCCTGACGGGTCGCGTGATTCCCCAGAGTCCACCAAGGACCAGGGCCGACCCGACCGCCGTGGCTGTCGTAAACTTCGTGCCCTCCATGGCGATACCGAGCAGCGTCCCCGCGACCGGCTTTTTGGACGGTGCGGCGGGAGTGCGGGGACTATAAAGAGCGTCTGTCGCGGACACGGCGCGTCATTGTAGCGGCATATCCCGCGTCGGTTTGGCAGCGCGTCCGAGCGGGTCGATACAATCGTGGGATGGCCGCTGACACCGCTCCTCCCGACCGATGCCCCACGGTCCTCTTCGACCTGGACGGCACGCTGACCGATCCGGCGGAGGGGATCACCCGCTGCCTCGCGTACGCCCTGGAGCGGCTCGGGAATGCCGTCCCGCCGTCGGAGGAACTGCGCGCGTGCATCGGGCCGCCGCTCCAGGCGAGCTTTCCCCGCCTCCTCGGCTCGGACGACCCGGAACTCACGCGACAGGCGGTCACGCTGTATCGGGAGCGTTTCGCGGCCGTCGGAATGTACGAGAACGCGGTGTACCCGGGAATACCCGAGGTTCTGACGGCGGTACGGGCGGGCGGAGGCCGGTTGTTCGTCGCCACGTCGAAGCCCGCGGTCTACGCCGAGAAGATTCTGCGCCACTTCGACCTTCCGGCGTTCTTCGACGGGGTGTACGGCAGCGAGTTGACCGGGGAGCGGTCGGACAAGGCCGAACTCATCGCGTACCTGCTGGAGCAGGAGGCTCTGACGGCGGCAGGATGCGTCATGGTGGGGGACCGGCGGCACGACGTGGACGGTGCGCGGCGCAACGGGCTATTCCCGGTCGGCGTCCTGTGGGGGTACGGAAGCCGCGAAGAGCTGGAGACCGCGGGGGCGAAGCTCCTTTGTGCCCATCCGGGGGAGCTGCCGGGAGTCCTGCTCGGCAGGGCCGGGCCGCGCTGATCGAACGCCGGTCGCGCCGCTCACCCGGCGAGGTCGGCGATCTGGCGTTCGAGATGCTCGCGTACGGTCGGGTGGCGCTCACGGTCGCGGGCGCGGCGCAGCGCGGAGACGACCCGCTCCGCGTTGTCGTCGGTGGCGGCGAGGCGCAGCACGGTCGCTGCCTGGAGGCGCGCCGTGTAGCCGCCCCGCCAGAGGACCGCGCGGACATCCTCGAAGGTAAACGGCTCGCCGAGCCGCCAGAGCGTGAATACGTACCAGACGCGTACGGCGGGGGCCTCTCCCCCCATTCTCGCCCGCAGCAGGGATACCACGGCGCGGTCGCCCAGGTAGCCGACGGCCTCCACGGCGTAGAGACGGACGAGCATCGACGGGTCGTCGAGCAGGAACACCAGGGCGCTCGTGACGCCCGGTATGTTCTTGCCTATCGCACCCAGCGCCTCGGCGGCGCACAGGCGCACCATTTCGTTCGGGTCACGCGTCGCCTCGACCAGCGCGGGCACGGCGCGCACGTCGCCGAGGAGGGCAAGGGCTTCGGCGGCCTCCCAGCGGATGCTCGCTTCTGCGTCGTGACGCAGACAGGCGATCAGCGACTCGACCGAGCGGACGCTGCGAATCTCCTTCAGGTACCGAACCGCCTCCTCGCGCACCACGGCGTTGTCTTCGCCGAGCGCGGCCAGCAGGGACGGTACGGGGTCGAGGAAGGGGTCCTGGACGACGGCGAGCAGCGCCTCCGGGAGCCAGGACGCTGCCGGGGCGGGGCTCGCTGTCACAGGCTGTCCCATAGGGTGGTCACCCTGTCACGCGAGTAGTGCAGCAGTGCGCTGTCGCCGTAGAACGTCTCCAGTGTGACGGTGCCGTCGTAACCCGTCGCCTTCAGCGCGCGCAGCTCCCGCTTCCAGGAGATGGTCCCGGCGCCGATGGCGAGGTGGTCGTCGCGCTGGCCCTTGTTGTCCGAGAGGTGGACGTGGCGCAGGCGGCTGCCGAACCGCTCCAGAAGTCCCGCGGTGTGCGACCTCTTGACGCCGAGGTTGGCGTGCCCGATATCCAGGTGCAGGCCGACCTCCTGCAGCGGGTCGAGGATTTCCGCCAGCAGGGCGGCGTCCTCGCCCTCGCCGTTCTCCACCATCAGGGTGATGCCAAGCGATGCCGCCGTCGGCAGGAGCCGTTCGATGGATTCGCGGTTGCGCCGCAGGATGACGGCGGGGTCGTGGCCCGGCACCCGGAAGTCGAGGTGCAGGTTCATCTCGGTCGCCCCGACCTCGGCGAAGACGGCCAGGCACCGCTCGGCTTCGAGGACGGCGGCGTCGCGCACGGTGTCGAACGCGGAGGCGATGGGCAGGTAGTAGGCCGTGTGCCCCACTACCCCGAGCCCGTGCCGTTCCAGCGCCTCCCGTATCTTGCGGGCGTCCACAAGGTCCGCGCGCGCGACCGGTGGCTCCAGGGTCAGGTCCACGAACGCGAACCCGTAATCCGCGATCCGCGTGACCTCTTTTTCGACGTCGCGCGCGGGGTTGTTCATCAGGCCGAGCAGCACGACCCTCAGAATACCGCGTTTTTTCCCGCCTGACCGATCTGTATCGGCGCGGCATCGGGTACGCCGTCGCGTTCGTGGAATACGAGGTGCCGCGGCGCGTCGGGCAGATCGGTCAGCAGGGCGGGCAGGAAGGTGGGGAAGAGGCGCGGGGCGACCGCCGGGTCGTCCGGGCGGAGCCAGGCGTACGTCAGGTGGAGCGAACCTTCGGTGCCGTCGAACGGGGCGGCGTGGTCGTATACCCACGGGTCGGCGGGGAAGGAGACGAGGTAGTAGAACCCGAGTTCGTGGTAGCGGACCCCCTGGTAGGAGAAGAACGTTTCCGCGACCAGGAGAAGCCGCTCGACGCGGGTCTCGGCGACGCCGATCTCTTCGCGCAGTTCCCGCGCCACCGTGACGTCGGACGGTTCGTGCAGGTCGCTCCGGCCGCCGGGCAGACTCCAGTAATGATCGCGGCCCGTGACCTTGTGGAGCAGGGCCGCGCCGTCCGAAGGGCGCACGGCGACGCCCGCCGCACGCACCTGGTACCTGGCGTTCTCGCCCGCGTCGAAGCAGATCAGGGGAGGGGCCGGGTAAGCGGCGTCCCCGTCACTCACGCCGCCACGCCCGCGTCCACCACCGGCGGCATTTTCCGGCAGAGGAGCCGCATGCGATCCACCAGATCCTGCTGGCCGTCGCGCAACGCGTAGTCGATGGCCGACTCGTCGCAGTGGTCGCGCTCGCTCGGGTCCGCGCCCCGGTCCAGCAGGAGAGCGGCGATAGACCAGTGTCCCTCGCGGCAGGCGAGTGTCAGCGCCGTGTTCGCGTCCCGGTCGCGGAAGTGAACGTCCGCGCCGCCCGCCAGCAGAAGGGCGATCAGATCCTCGTGACCCCGCGCGGAGGCGTGCATGAGGGGCGTCCAACTGTACCAGTCGTCCCGCTCCGGGTCGGCGAAGTTGACGTCCGCGCCGCGCTCGACCAAGATACGGGCGCACACCCGGTCTCCCTCTCTACAGGCGTCCGTGAGTTCTCGACAGATCATGGGCAGGTCCTTTCGGGAATGCGTCTCGCCCTTATCGACGCAAATAATTGCCGAAAGTTTCAATCCAAGCCTGCCCGTTTCCCGGCGAGATTCAGTTGCGGCCCTGACGGCGGAACCAGTGCGGGGGAGGCGCGGTCGCCCCGGGCGCGGCGGAGGGCGTCAGTGCGAAGCGAGAATACAGCACCTTCGTCTCGTCGCGCTTCACCGCGACCGCCCCCAGGTTCGCGTCCTCGAAGAGCAGGACGGTGACCAGGTAGCCGCTGAGAGTGCCGGTCCCGTAGACGAAATGGCGAGCGGGGATTCGCGCGAGGCGCAGGTCGGCGATCACCGGTTCCTCGGTGGGCACGGCGAGGCCGCGCCGCCCGATCGCCTCCAGGGCGGTCATCAGGCCCGCCGGGGCCTCGGTCACCGCTTCGCCCGCGCCCGCGAACTCCGGGTCGCTCAGGAAAGTGTCGTGGAAGAAGCCGAACGCGTCCGCGACCTGCTCCCCGTACGACAACGCCACCTTCAACTCGTCCAACCGCTCCAGGTCTGTGGACATGTTCCCCTCGATCCGAAAACGAAAGGGCCGGGCGAGATCGCCCGGCCCGTCGATGCCCCGCATTACCTAATCGCTGATCTTCAGAACCGACATGAAGGCTTCCTGCGGAATCTCGACCGAGCCTACCTGCTTCATCCGCTTCTTGCCCTCTTTCTGCTTCTCCAGCAGCTTGCGCTTGCGGCTGATGTCGCCGCCGTAGCACTTGGCGATGACGTTCTTGCGAAGCGCGGAGAGCCGTTCGGCCGCCACGACCTTGTTCCCGATCGCCGCCTGGAGGCGGATCTCGAACTGCTGGCGGGGCAGAAGCTCCTTCAGCCGCTCCACCAGCAGCTTGCCGCGGCCGTACGCCTTGTCGCGGTGCGTGATGAAGGAGAGCGAATCCACCGGCTCGTTGTTGATCTGGATGTCCAGCTTCACCAGGTGGCTCGTCCGGTAGCCCGACAGTTCGTAGTCGAACGAGGCGTACCCCTTCGTCCGGCTCTTGAGCTGGTCGAAGAAGTCCATGATGATCTCGGAGAGCGGCAGGGCGTAGTGCAGCATCACGCGGCCCGGCGCGGGGTACTCCATCTTCACGAACTCGCCGCGCCGGTCGCGCCCCATCTCCATCACCGCGCCGACGTAGTCGGTCGGCACGATGACCATGGCGTCTACGTACGGCTCCTCGACGTGCTCGATGGAGGTCGGGTTCGGCCAGTTCGCCGGGTTGTCGACGTCCTCGACCGAGCCGTCCGTCTTGAAGACCTTGTAGACGACCGAGGGGGCGGTCGCGAGGAGGGACAGGTTGAACTCGCGTTCCAGGCGCTCCTGGACGATCTCCATGTGCAGGAGACCGAGGAACCCGCAGCGGAAGCCGAAGCCGAGGGCCGCCGACGACTCCGCCTCGAACGAGAGCGCGGCGTCGTTGAGCTGCATCCGGGAAAGAGCCTCGCGCAGCTCCGGGAATTCGGCGGAGTCAATGGGGTAAAGGCCGCAGAAGACCATCGGCTTGGCGGGCTTGTACCCCGGCAGCGGCTCGACCGTCTGTCCCACCTTCCCGGCGACGGTCACGGTGTCGCCGACGCGGCAGTCGGTGACCGACTTGATCGCCGCGTGCAGGTAGCCCGTCTCGCCGGTTAGGATGTGGTCCACCGGCTTCATGCGCGGGGTGAAGACGCCCACTTCGTCCACAACGAACTCTTTGCCGGTGGCCATGAACCGGACCCTGTCGCCCGCCTTGACCGCGCCGTCCACGACGCGGATGTAGGCGACGACCCCGAGGTAGCCGTCGTAGTGGCTGTCGAAGACCAGGGCGCGGAACGGCTTGGCCGGGTCGCCCTCCGGCGGGGGGACTTTGCGTACGATCGCTTCCAGGATCTCGCGGACGCCGATGCCCTCCTTGGCGGAGGCGCGGATCGCCTCGGTGGCGTCGATGGCGAGGACGGTCTCGATCTCCTCCGCCACCCGGTCCGGGTCGGCGGCGGGCAGGTCAATCTTGTTGATAACCGGGATGATTTCGAGGTCGTTGTTCATCGCCAGGTTGGCATTGGCGAGCGTCTGCGCCTCCACCCCCTGCGCGGCGTCCACGACCAGCAGCGCCCCCTCGCACGCGTTCAGCGAGCGCGAGACCTCGTAGGTGAAGTCCACGTGCCCCGGCGTGTCGATGAGGTTCAGCTCGTACTCCAGACCGTCCTCGGCGAGGTAGGGCATCCGCACCGCGGCCATCTTGATCGTGATGCCGCGCTCGCGCTCGATGTCCAGCTGGTCCAGGAGCTGCGCCTGCATGTCACGCTGCTCGACCGTGTGGGTCTGTTCCAGCAGGCGGTCGGCAAGCGTCGATTTTCCGTGATCGACGTGCGCGATGATGCAGAAATTACGGATTCTTTCCTGAGGAACGGGCATAGTTGGGTGCGGGCTTCTTTCCGGCCCATTTTATCACGCAGACGGGGCGCGGAACGGCCCGGGAAACGCGACGGGCCGCCCCCTCAGGGGGCGGCCCGAAACCGTACCGGTTCGAGGGGAGATCAGCGGGTGCGGCCCCGCGCGGAGGCCGTGACCGTAACCCCGTCGCGCTCGGCGCGGAGGCGCGCCACGAGTTGCTTCGGCGCGACGTGGGGCAGCAGGACGGAGCCGAGCAGGAACGCCCCGAGCGTGTACTCCATCCCGTCCGACACCAGGTTGATGCCGAGGCCGAGAACGGGAAGTGCGAACGCGAGCAGCGCCTCCAGGGGAAGCTGGAACGCGTCGAAGACCGCGACCCCGGCGAAGCCGAGCGCCAGCGCCAGCATCTTCGCCCCGGTCGGCACGCGCCCGTCCTTGAGGAGCGCCATGCCGAGCTTCAGGTCGAACGCGCCGCCCTTCTCCAACTGCTTGCGCGCGACCCCGTAAGCCACCTGCCTGCCGACTGAGTTGATAACCTGATTACGCATCCAGACCCCTCTTTGTCCGATACAGTCCGTCGGTCGATCCGCCGCGGGCACACCCCCGCCCGAAAACCACTTCCGAATTAGATACGCTCCGCCGTGCCGCTCAGTTCCGCGTGTTCACGCCCGCGAGTTCCAGCACCGCGGCGGCGAGGTCGCGGGCGGCGTCGGGGCGGGCGAGCGTCTTCGCGGCGTTGCCCATGGCGGACAGGCGGGCGTGGTCGGCGAGGAGTCCGCGCACCGCTTCGAGCAGGTGCGGGCCGTCGCAGTCGGACTGGGCGAGGATGCGCGCGGCCCCGGCGTCCACCAGGCGCTTCGCGTTCTTGTTCTGCTCGTCGCCGCTGGCGGGCACCAGCGGCACGAACAGCGCGGCCTTCCCCAGCGCGCAGACCTCGGTGACGGTGCCCGCGCCGCTGCGACCCACGACCAGGTCCGCCAGCGCGTAGGCGTCGCCGACCTCCGCAGTCTCGATGAACGGCGCGACGTGGTACCGCCCCGACACCTCCGCGGGCAGTTTCGCCTTCGCGGCGGTCAGGCGGTCGAAGTCCTGCTCGGTACCCTCCGGCTGGCGACCGCACTGGTGCAGGACGCGGCAGAGCGGCAGCAGGTCGAGAAGCGCGGCCTCGACCGCCCGGTTGATGATCCGCGACCCCTGCGCGCCCCCGGTGACATAGACGGCGGGCAGCGGCAGTGCGTCGTCTCCCCGGGCGAACCCGAAGCGGCGGGCGGCGCGCGCCCGGTCCCCGTCGAAGACGGCGGCGCGGACGGGATTGCCGGTGACGAATGCCCGCGCCTTCAGCGGGGGGGGCAGCTCGTCCAGCGAGCCCTCGAACGACAGGGCGATACGCCGCGCGAACCGGCCCGCGATGCGGTTGGCGAGTCCTACGGTCACGGTCTGCTCGTGGGTGAGCACCGGGACCCGCAGCAACGAGGCCGCGATTACGGGAGGGACGCAGACGTAACCCCCCGTCGCCAGCACGACGTCGGGGCGGAATTTGCGCACCTCACCCGCCGCCTGGAGCACGCCTACCGGTACTCGGAACGCGTCGCGCAGGTTCGCGCCCGTCAGAAGGCCGAGAGGACCCTTCGACGAGCGACGCAGCTTCCCGGTGGCGACGCCGACGAACTCCAGGCCCGCCTCCCGCGCCAGCTTGGCCTCCACCCCCTGCGCGCTGCCGAGGTAGCGGAAGACGGGCGTGAAGTCCGCGCCCGGCTCGGCGGCCATTTCCCGGATCGTCTGCACGACGGCCAGCGCGGGGCCGACGTGTCCGCCGGTGCCGCCGCCCGTGACCAGGATTCGTATTTCTTTGCTCATGGGTGGTGCTGCCTGAAGCGGACGATCCGCACCTCAGCTTCGGCGGGGAGGCCGAGGAGGGCGTCATGCAGGATGTCGAACGCGCGGGCCTCGCCCATGCCCCCGGAACCGGCGCCGATGACCGGGAAGGCGACCGAGCGGAAACCCTGCTCCTGCACGATCCGCATCGCGCTGGCCGCCGAGTCGCGGATGGAGCGCTCGGACGAGCGCCAGAGCAGGCTGATGCCCGCGACGTGGATGATGCCGCGGAAGGGGAGGCGGCCCGCGCCGGTCAGTACGGCGGAGCCGAGCGGCATCGGCCCGTGCCGCGCGACCTCGCGGAACGGCTCGTACCCGGCCCGGCGCTTGATCGCGCCGGAGACGCCCTGCGGCAGCAGCAGCCACCAGGGGATGACATTGCGATTCCAGGCGTTGACGATGACCTCGACGTCCTGCGCCAGCAGGTCGCCCTCCACGACGGCTACCGCAGCACTCATTCGTTCGACAGGTTCCCGGACGTGACGAGAAGCTCCCGCTGGACTTCGAGGCTGCCCCAGACGTCGCGCGGCTCGCCGTGGACGAGCGTGTACGGCCCCTGGTAGTGGACGTCCCGCAGCAGCGCGAGGCAGCGGGAGAAGTCTTCGGCGTCCGGCTGGCCGTCCTGGAAGTGGCACTTGGCGTGCGTCGACGCCGCGAGCGGCGCGATTGACGCCAGCGCGTCGTACTTGTCGGGTCCGCTCCAGTTGCCGAAGTCGAAGTTCAGGCCGACCATCCCGTTCAGTTCGCCCAGGAGGGCGTGCACCGCGGCGGGTCGCGAGAGCAGCGGGAACCAGTTCTCGGTCAGCACGCGCACGCCGCGCAGGTAGGCGTCCACGGCAAGTCCCAGCAGGCGCTCCCGGGCGACGCCGAGCGTCTCCGGCGTCGCCTCCTGCTGCCCCGCGATGACCCGCGCACACTTCGCGCCGAGCGTCCCCGCGGTGTCCAGCCAGCCCTTTACCCACATAGCGTCCCGCTCACCGTGCTCCGGGTGCGTGATGTCGCCGTCGTCGACGAGCAGCGACCAGAGCTCGACCCCGGCGGCGTCGAGCGCGGCGCGCAGATCCGCCAGGTAGGCATCTTCGCGCGAGGGGAGGTGGAAGTGGCAAAGCTCCATCGTTCGGACGCCGCGCTCCGCGAGGCGGGCGGGCACGTCCAGGAGGTCGAGCGTTCCCTCCGATGAAGGCATCCGGTAGGCGTCCGCGTCGCCCGGCCTGCCCGGGAAGGTGCGGCCGAGGAGCGGGTGCAGCGCCCAGGACGAGACGGAGACGCGGGGCGTCGTCGCGAACGAGACGGGTGTCATTCGGTGTTTTCCGTGGGGGTAATGTCAATGGCGGTCGCTGCCGTTGCCTTCGAGCGGCGGAACAGGGCGCGTATGCCGCGCAGCTCGGGCACGCGCAGCAGGACGCAGGCCGCGACGTACGCCGCTACGCCGCCGCCGCCCGCGACCAGGACGCTCACCAGCGAGCCTAGCCTGCCCGCGGGGAGGATGCCTCCGAGCCAGCCGCTGAGCAGCCACGCCGCCGCGCTCCCCGCCGCAGACGCCGCGAAGATGCGCAGGGCGGCAGCGGCCATGCCGCGCACGTCCAGGTCGCCCACCTTCCGGACCAGGGCGGCCAGGAACGACACCATGCTGACGACCGCCACCACGCTCATGGAGAGCGCCAGCCCCGCCAGCCCGGCGTGAAAGACGAACGTCGAGAGGGCGCACAGGGCGGTGAAGAGCACGATCATCGCCTTGGTGATCGAAAGAGGGGTCTTCGTGTCCTGCTGGGCGAAGAAGGCGCGCCCGAGGACGGCCTGTGCGGACCACGCGAAGGTCCCGACCGAGTACAGCCGCAGCGCGGTGGCGGCGTCGGCGACCTCCTGCGCCGAGAAGCGCGGCCAGAGCGTGCGGATGATCGGCTCTGCGAGTATGGCCATCAGGAGCGAGGCGGGCACCGTCAGGAAGAGAATACGCCGGATGCCGTGGTGGACCTCCTGCCGGAACGGACCCCAGTCCTCCTTCGCGGCCAGCAGCGAGATGGTCGGGAAGAGCACGATGGCGGACGCCTGGGCGAAGATGCCGATGGGGGCCTGCGTCAGCTCGTAGCCGTTGCGGAGCGCGGTCAGCGCGCCGCCCTCGCCCAGGAAGAAGCCGGTGATGAGGAAGCCGAGCTGCGACAGGCCGAGGCCGAGCATGGCGGGCAGTAGCAGCTCCAGGAACCGCTTCACGCCGGGGTGCTTCAGGTCGAGGCCCACCGGGATTCGCCCGCCGCTGCGGAGCAGGTCCCAGAGCGGCAGCAGGAAGTTGCCGAGTCCTGCCCCGATAAGCGCTCCCCAGGTCATCGCCTCTATGCCGACGGTCTTCCCGAAGGCGACCGCGCCGACGATGATGCCCAGGTTGTAGACGATGGGGGCGAGCGACGAGATCAGGAACCGCCCGCGCGCCTGGAGCGTGGCGATGAGGAGGCCGCCGACGAAAAAGAACCACTGCGCCGGGAGCAGGATGCGAACCATCGGCGTCATCTGGGCCAGCGCCGCCTCCGAGAAGCGGGGCGCGGTGAGACGCGACAGCCACGGCGCGGCGACCTCGAAGGCCAGGATGACCGCGGCGACCACGAGGCCGACCAGCGTCACGATCCGGCCCAGCGTCTTCCACGCGCCGTCCTCGTCGTCATCGCTGACGTACTTGGTGAAGACCGGGACGAAGACGGTGGACAGCGCGCCGCCCGCCATGAGCAGGTAGATCATGTCGGGTACGGCGAATGCGCGGATGTAGACGTCGGTGGTGGCGTTCTGGCCGAACACATTGCCCAACACCATGCTGCGAACCACGCCCAAGACCCGGGACAGCAGGACGAACGCCATGACGAGGAGTGTGGCGCGGCCCGCGGTGCGCACTGCCGCCGCACGCGAGCCTCCCCGCGCGGGGGGGGAAGGCGGCGGCACTGCCGCGGGCGCGGCGTCCGCGGTTCGGGTCGTGGGGGTAGCCATGTTCGCTACATTATAGGGCGGCGTCTTCACTTTGTCCAACAAAGTGGATAGGTGAACGGGAAGGGAGCGATGCAGGAAGGGGAAAAGCGCTTCTATTATTCCCAGAAAACACCCTGTTTGACACCCCGAAAGGCGGCCTGTACAATGGCCGGTATTCATGCGCGCGGTTCTCCAGAGAGTCTCGGAAGCCCGGGTCGTCGTCGCCGGGGAAACGGTGGGCGAGGTGGGCAAGGGACTGCTCGTTCTCCTCGGCGTCGAGGAGGGCGACGGCGACCGGGATGCCGACTATATCGCCGGGAAGGTCGCCGACCTTCGCCTGTTTCCGCCCGAGGGCGACGACTCGGGGATGGAGCGGTCGCTGGCCGAAGTCGGCGGCGGGGCGCTCGTGATCTCCCAGTTCACGCTGCTCGGAGACTGCCGCAAGGGGCGTCGCCCCTCGTGGAGCGGGGCGGCCCGGCCCGAGGCGGCGATACAATGGTACGAGAGTGTCGTGGGGCGACTGCGCGCCCGCGACATCCCCGTCGCCACCGGAACCTTCCGCGCGCACATGGACGTTTCTCTGATCAATGACGGTCCCGTCACCGTCCTCCTGGACAGCAGGAAGGCTTTCTGACGCATGCAGAATGAGTACGAACAGGACCCCGACGACCTCGGGACGGACCCGGACAAGGACCCGAACGCCGACCCGGACGCGATCGTCGAGGAGGAGACCACCGACGAGGACGAGGGGCGGCGGCACCTCGACCCTTACGACCTTCTTTCGGAGGACTCGGACGCCCAGCAGGAGGGGGAGGGCGGCGACGGAACCGGCGGCAAGGCGGCGCGCCGTGGACTCAGCGTAGACGAGCGGCTGGAGCGCGCCAACGAGCAGATGGCCAACGGCCAGGTGAACGAGGCGCTCCACCACTACCGCGAGGCCGTCCGCAGCGCCGGCGCTTCCGCCGAGGGGACGGACCACCGGGTGACCCTCGGGGACGCCTACGCCTACAGCGGGCAGGCCCTGAACGCCTTCCGGCAGTACCGCCGCGCCATCAAGACGTCGCCGCGCAAGGCGGAGCCGCACTTCTCGCTGGCCGAACTCTTCCAGCGCTACGGGCGGCTCCAGAGCGCCATATCCGAGTACCGCAAGGCCGTCTCCTACGCGCCGACCAACGCCTACTACCGCTACAAACTAGGCGACGCCCTGGCGCTCTCGGGCGACCTGGAGGCCGCGATCTCGGAACTGGAGGAGACGACCCACCTGAAGCCGCAGGACGGGTTCTACCACTTCTGGCTGGGCGACATGTATGCCCGGGCGCAGCGGACGGACGAGGCTATCCGCGAGATGCAGCAGGCCACCCTTTTCTCGCCGTACGACGCCTATTACAACGTCCGGCTGGGGGTGCTGTACTACCGCGCCGAGATGATGAAGGACGCCGCGACCGCGCTCCGGCACGCCGTGCGCATCGCGCCGGACAACGGGGCCTACCACTGCTTCCTCGCCGACATCTACGGCGAACTGCACATGGACAACCGCTCCCTGCACCACTACCAGCTGGCGGGCATCCTCGACGACTACGACGCGGCGGTCCTGCGCCGCCTGCGCATCCTCTCCGGGATGGAGACCGAGGCCGACTATCTTCCCGCCCTCGACGCCCCCGACGACGAGGCCGCGGCGTAGTCTGCCGCCCCACGCGCGAAGGGGCGGCACCGTCTTACGGTGCCGCCCCTTCGCAACTCGGGACTACTTTCGATCCTTTGCTAAATTGGTGCTGACAGTCGGCCGCGGCGGCTTCCATGCGCCTGGGCCGAATACGCGGGGATCGCTCCCCCGTATGCCGCTAACAACAGCGGTCCGCGACCGCAAGTTCGCACTTTTTACCGGCTACGTCGGGATCAGCGACACCCCGCCGCTGGAGAGGGTGAATTCGAAGCGCTCGATGCGCCGGGCGGCGTCTCCCCATTCGCTCATGCGGTCGTTGGAGACGAGGATGGCGTCCCGCTCCCGCGCCTCCGCGATCAGCGTCTCGTCCGCGGTCCTGCCCGACGGGGTCTCTACCACCACGCACCGCTCCACCAGGGCGAGGTACGCCGCCCGGTCGTCCACGTGGTAGCGCAGGTTCGCGTCGGCGATCAGGAGCACCGGGAAAAAGCCGCGCCGCAGCAGGTAGTCGCGCATCCGCACCAGGTGGGCGACGTGCGGCGGCGGCGTCAGCGCGAGCGGGTCCGGGTCGTGCCGGGCGACATTCGACGCGTCCACAACCGCCGCGCGCGCCTTGCCGCCGCCCTCCCGGGCGTAGGGATGGACCGCCGCGCGGTTCAATTCCCCGACCGCCGCCAGCAATCCGTCCGCGATCGCGGCCCCGCCGGTCCGCCGCAGCTCCGCCATCGCCTCGCGGACCCGCTGCACCACCCGTCCGTCCCCGTGGTCAACCGCCCCGGCCAGCGAGCGCGGCGTCACCGACGGCAGGTCGTTGTCGGCGTTCGGCAGCTGAATCACCTCGTCGGGGCCGATGGCGCGTTCGCCACCCTGGAGCGCCAGGGCGTTCCGCAGTGCCGCGACCCGCTGGCCGCCTCGCTCGAGCGCGCCCATCAGGACCCGGAAGCCGTCCGGGGCGATGATCCGCAGCCGCGTGAATTCGGAACGGAGCACTTCCGTTACACCGGCGCGCTCGGCCATGCCCACCAGGCGGCGCAGCAGCGTAAGGTCCTCGCCGACGATCCGGGACCGCACGAGTGTCCGCTCGGAGAGGATCCGTACCACCGAGCGGGTCGCCTGGGGGACGTCGCCCGCGTCGAGAAACGCCACCGCTGCCTGCAGATCCTGCTCCGCCCCCTGGTCCAGGTCCGACTGTCCCTCCGCCTGGCCGTAGAGCGCCTCGGCGTAGAGGGCGTAGACCATCGCGCGCGTGGCGGAAGGGGCCTCCCGGACGCCACCGCGGACGATGGCCTCGCGGCATACCTCCGCCACCGCCACGAACTTGCCCCGGCTGAGCAGACGCCGCAGCGCCTCCTCGAAAGGCGCTGCGGGCGACCCGGGGGGATCGTCGGCCCGCTTCTGCGGCGCGGTCGCCTTCTGCGGCGCGGCCGCCTTGCGCTTCTGCGCCTCCTCCGCGGCCTTGCGCGCGTCGCGCTCGCGCAGCCGCCTCTCCCGCTCGACCTGTGCCTCCGCCGCCTGTCGCGCTTTAGCCGCCGCCTCGGCGTCCGACTGCGCGGCGTCGCGCTCCCGGATTGCCTGCGCCAGGGCCTCCTCGAGCGCGCGGATCCGTTCGTCCTTCTCCTTCAGGAGGGCGCGGTTCTTTCCAAGCTGTTCCCTCAGGCGGGTGTCTGCCATGGGTGACGCGGCGGCGGCAACCTTCCGCTTCCCGTCCCGGTCGGCCTCGTTCGCGGGCGGGGCAGCGGCGGGTGCGGGCCTCGCTTCCTTCTCGGAGGACGCGGCGACGAGCGCCGCGCCGAAGGCGGGTACGCGCAGGGCTTCGTCCACGATCCGTCCGACGACGACGGGGTTTTTCAGGCTGTCGGCGCTGGGGCGGAAGCCCGCGAGCAGGCGTGCCGCGCGGGGCTTTTCCGCCTGGAGGATCGGGAGCACGTCGCGCGCGGGAAGGCTCTTCAGGAGGTCTCGCCAGCCCGCGGCGTCCTCCGGCGGCGGCGGCGTTGGCGCAGCGGGGCTGTCGGCAAGGGCGATAGCATCACCGGCATCGCCCGCGCCTTCCTGCCCGGTCGTTTCCGTGTCGGTGGGGGTGGTCTTGCTGGCGCGGGGGCTCATGCCGCGGGTGCCGCCGCCGCCGCTACGGCTGTCGCCATCGGCAGCGGGCGGAGCGCGGAGCCGGGCTTGAGCGCCGAGCGCTTGAGCTGCCCGCACGCGGCGGCGATGCGGTGGCCGCGCTCCTGCCGCTGCGTGATGGTGACGCCGTAGGAGGCGACGATCTCGCGGAAGCGGCGCGACGCCTCGGGGGTCGGACGCCGGTAGCGCGCCGCGACGTCGGTCGTGTTGTACGGGATCGTGTTCACCGAGACCAGCGGCTGGCGCTGGAGCAGCGCGCCCAGTTCGTGCGCCTCCTTCTCCGTGTCGTTCACGCCGGAGAGAAGAACGTACTCGAACGTGATGCGCCGCTTCGTCTTGCGCACGTAGGTCCGGCACGCGTCCATCAGGCGCGCGACCGGGTACTTGTCGTTCAGCGGCACCAGCTCGGAGCGGAGCGCGTCGCTCGCGGCGTGCAGCGAGACCGCCAGGGTCAACTGCAAGTCTTCCTCGGCCAACTTCAGGATGTTCGGAACCACCCCGACCGTGGAGACGGTGATGTGTCGCATCGCGATGCCGACCTCTTCGTTGAGCAGCCGGACCGACTTCAGGACGTTGTCGTAATTCAGGAGGGGCTCGCCCATGCCCATCAGGACCACGTGCGAGATGCGTTGGTCCAGGTGCCGCGCCTGCATGAACAGCACCTGGTCCACGATCTCGCCCGCGGTCAGGTTACGGGCGAGCCCCTCGGTGCCGGTGGCGCAGAACGAGCAGGCCATCGGGCAGCCGACCTGGGACGAGATGCAGACCGACGTCCGCCCCTCGTAGGGCAGGAAGACCGACTCCACG
This sequence comes from Armatimonadaceae bacterium, assembly GCA_035539875.1. Lineage (GTDB taxonomy): Bacteria > Armatimonadota > Armatimonadia > Armatimonadales > Armatimonadaceae > CALEKU01. The sequence continues at coordinate 1,422 of DATLHN010000144.1, read as the reverse complement.
ACCTCGCCGTCGGGCAGGTCCAGGAGGTACTTCGCCGTGCCGTCGGGGGCGGCGTCCACCTTGCGCTCCGCACAGGGGGCGACCGGGAACTCCGCCGCCAGGCGCGTCCGCAGCTCCGCCGGAAGCTCCGTGAGCTGATCCGCCGTCCGCGCGAAACGCCGGTACAGGGCGGAGGCGAGCTGACGCCCCCGGAACGCGGGCTGTCCGAGGTCCTTGAGGAGCGTCTCCAGCTCCGGCGTATTCTGCCCGATCAGGGTCTGCGGTACGGTCTGCTTCATGGCCGTATATTATATCATTCGGGGGGCGCTCCGGCCGCCCCGGACAGGTGCAAACGGCGCGTTATGGAGTAGTATCCTTATGACATGAGCCGCCCTGCGACGACGACCCGCTCCGCCACGAAGCCTGCCGCGCCCGCCCCCGAGACCCGACTGCGCCTCCTGCTGATCGCGCTGGCGCTCGTCCTGGCCTCGCTCGCGGTCTACGCCCCCGGCCTCGGCAACGACTTCGCCGACTGGGACGACTCCCAGAACGTCCTCGACAATCCCTTCCTGAATCCTGTCACTGGGGAGAGCCTCGCCCGGCTCTGGACCGCCCCGTACTACGGGCTGTACACGCCCCTCACGTACACGGTCTGGGCGCTGTGCGCGGTCCTGGCGCGCTCGGACACGCCGCTGGCGCGCCCGAGCGGCGGCACAACGACGCTGGACGCCTCGGTCTTTCACGCCGTCAGTCTGCTCCTGCACATTGGGTGCGCGCTCCTCGCCTTCGGGCTGCTGCGCCGCCTGCTGCGGCACCTCCGGTCCGGCGAGGACGCGGCCGGTGCCCCCCCGGCGGACAGGGCGCGCGACCTCGCGGCCGGGGCGGGGGCGGCGCTCTTCGCCCTGCACCCGCTCCAGGTGGAGTCGGTCGCGTGGGTGACCGGCATGAACAACGTCCTCAGCGCGCTGTTCGCCCTGCTCGCCCTGAGCGCCTACCTGACCGGCTCAGAAAGTGGCCGCCTTTCGCCAAAGGTCGGCGCGACGGCGCTGTTCGCGCTGGCGCTCCTGGCCAAGCCGACCGTCGCCGCACTGCCGCTGGCCGCCCTCCTGATCGACGCCGCCGTCCTACGCCGACCGTGGCGGCGGTCGCTGCCGGTGCTCCTGGTCTGGGCCGCACTTTCCGCGGCAATGGCGGTCGTTACCCGGTCCACCTCCGGGGGCAGCCGCCCGCCGGACCTCCCGCTCTGGGGCAGGCCGTTCCTCGTCGGGGATTCGCTGGCTTTCTACCTCGGGAAACTGCTCCTGCCCCAGGGGCTGTGCCCGGACTACGGGCGGCGGCCGGAGGTCGTTCTCGGAAATGCCTGGGGGTACGCCGCTTGGGTGGTCCCGGCGGCGATCGCGCTGGCGGCGTGGCACGGGCGCTGGCGGGGCGTGCTCGTCGGAC
>DATLHN010000143.1:0-2417 GCA_035539875.1 Armatimonadaceae bacterium | reverse complement strand
CTTTCCCTCCCACGGCTGCACGTCCGCGTAGGCCCGGGACGGCTCGCGCAAGGGGGTGTCCTCGTCCCGCCCGCTCAGCGTAAACTCCAGGCGCGACAGGGCGTACGGGTCCATGCCCACGACGAGCGGGCGGACCGCCTCCAGGTCGCGCAGCACGGCGTCTCCCCCGTGCGTCTCGCCGATGCCGGTCAGCCCGTTGTCGGCGACCAGTTCGATAATGGTCCGAAGCGCGTAGGGCGCGTGCAGCCCGAACGCCGACCGCAGCGGCGGGTCGGTCAGCGCCACCGGCGTCACCCGCATCTCAAGGATGTGCATGCCTGCCTCCACAGCCAGCGTTCGCCCTTCCCCGCACGGCTTCCTTCCTGGGCAGCCGTGTGGGGAATCTCCCGGTACCCCGGTTTGCTCGGTATTTTTGGCGGGCAATCACAGTGCGTGACAGGTGCGCCCTGCTTGCCGTGCCCTCTGGACTACGGCACGGCGTCCAGTGTTCGGGCGCCCGGAAGGAGTTACACGATGCTGACAGCCACCAATCGGGTGAGCGCGGTCTTTGACAGTGAGGCGCAGGCGGAGCGGGCGATCGTCGCGCTACGGCAGCTGGGCGTACGCGATAACCAGCTCTCGGTGGTCGCGCGCCACGGAGACAGTACCGGGGTGACCGGCACGGGCTCGGCCGCGACGGCGGCGGCGGATCACGGCGACACGGCCGGCGAGCGGATGGGCAAGGGCGCTCTGGTCGGGGCGGGCGTGGGCGCGCTGTTCGGGCTGGCCGCGCTGGCGATACCCGGCGTCGGCCCGTTCATCACGGCGGGCTTCCTCGCCGAAGCCCTCGGGGTCACGGGCGGCGCGGCGGCGGCGGGCGCGATCGTGGGCGGCACCTCCGGAGCGATCGCCGGCGCGTTCGCCCGGGCCGGGTACGACGAGCGCGAGTCCGAATTCTACGGCAGCGCCGTCGAGCGCGGCGGCGTCTTCGTAGCCGTCGATACCACGGCGGGCATGCCCACGCCGGAGCAGATCAGGCAGGTTCTCGCCGACCACGGCGGTCGCTTCGCCATCGCGTAGCGGCGACCCCGGTTCGGACCTCCGACAGGGCGCGGGGCGGGACTCTGAGATGAGTCCCGCCCCGCTTTTCGTCAGGGGCGTCCTTCCGAGCGGCGCGGCGGGTATACCATTTCTGCGACCCGTTCCCGTCCGGGAACCCGCCGCGGCGCGGTACCGTCATTGCGTAGGGGGAGTCAAAGACGATGATACGATTTCCGTGGAAGGGGTTGCTGCTGATCGGCGGTATCACGCTCGCTGCGCTGTATGTGGTGGCCGAAAAGGTCTGGCCCGCGAGCGACATGAACGACCTGGACGCGCGCGGGGACAGGGGACTGCCCGGCTTCCCGGAGGTGACCGCTTCGAACCTGGAGGGGAGGCGCTACACGCTGCCCCGCGACTTCGAGGGCGACGCCAACCTTTGCCTGATCGCCTTCGAGCAGGAACAGCAGGCCGACGTGGACACCTGGCTGGAAGGCGTCCGACCGCTGCGCGAGGCGCCCGGCTTCGAGGTTTACGAACTGCCCACGCTCGGCAAGGGGACGCCGCTGTTCCGCGGCTTTCTCGACGGGGCGATGCAGCGCGGCATCCCCGACGTGCGGCAGCGCGAGCACACCATCACCCTCTACCTGGACAAAGGGGAGTTCCGCCGTACCCTCGGCCTGCCCGACGAGTCGCGCGTCTACGCCCTGCTCGTGGACCACGCGGGCAGCATCCTGTGGCGCGAGGAAGGACCCTTCACCGGCGAGAAGGGCCGCTCGCTGCGCGCCGCGCTCGGCGACCGCGTGACCGACTGAAACTCCGGCGGGGAGCCGCGGAGGGAGGGGAGGCGGCGCGGTGAGCGACGGACATCAGGCGGACAAGGAGGCCGGCAAGTCGCGCCCGGTCTACCCGGCGCGCGGGGTGCACGACCCCTGCCTGATCCGCGACGGGGAGTACGTTTACCTCTTCTGCACGGGGAGCGGGGTGCCCATCCGCCGCTCGCGCGATCTGGTGCGCTGGGAGCCGGCCGGGCGGGTCTTCGCCGCGGACGACCTGCCCTCCTGGGCGCGCGAGGCGATACCGGGCAGCGACCGGCCCTGGGCGCCGGATATCGCGCTCCTGAACGGGCGGTTCCACCTCTACTACTCCGTCTCGACGTTCGGCAAGAACCGCTCCCTGATCGGGCTGGCGACCAGCCCGACGCTCGACCCGGCGAAGCGCGGCTACGGCTGGCGGGACGAGGGGAAGGTCTTCGAGTCGTTCCCGCAGGACGACTACAACGCCATTGACTCCCACGTCTTGAAGGTCGGCCGAGACCGCCTGATCTTCACCTTCGGCTCGTTCTGGGGCGGCATCCAACTCGTCGAAGCCGACCCGGCGACCGGTAAGCCTCGCCCCGG
>DATLHN010000142.1:0-3302 GCA_035539875.1 Armatimonadaceae bacterium | reverse complement strand
CCGATGCGCAACAAGCGTGGCGACCTCGTCACCGAGGACGGGCGCATCCTGGAGCGTGCCGCCCCCGGCGCGGCGCGGACGAGACCTGGGGCCATGCCCGGCGCGGCCCCCGCGCGGTAACGCCCGCGCGGGCGGGCGGATTTGGGTCTCCGTTGCGGCCTGTGCTACAATGGGGAAATTTCGCCCCGCGGAGAGCCCCGCCTGCCATGCCCGACCCGATTCAGACTCCGACCGACGCCGCCAGTGTCAACGAGCAGCGCCTGCTCGATACCTTCCTGACCCTCGTTCGCTTCAACACGCCGTCACGCCGGGAGAAGCCCGTCTCCGAATGGGCGGGCGCGTACTTGCGCGCCCTCGGCTTCACGGTCGAGTGGGACGACGCCGGGGAGCGCGTCGGCGGCGACGTCGGCAACCTGATCGCCTTCAAGAAGGGCACGGTCGCGGACGCGCCGCCCATCTTCTTCTCCGCCCACTTCGACACGGTCGAGCCGACCCCGGACCTTGAAGTCGTGGTCGAGGGCGACGTCATCCGCGCGGAGTCGGACACCATCCTCGGCGCGGACGACAAGTGCGGCGTCGCCCCCATCCTGGAAGCGATGCACCTGCTGCACGAAAGCGGCGAGCCGCACGGCGACATCCAGCTCCTCCTGATGATCTGCGAGGAGATCGGTCTGGTCGGCGCGAAGCTGCTGGACCCGTCGCGCATCCAGGCGAAGTACGGCTTCGTACTCGACTCCGGGCCGCCGGTCGGCACCATCATCGCCGCCGCCCCCTCCCAGAACTCGCTCGCCGTGCGCGTCGAGGGCAAGCCCTCGCACGCCGGGGCCGCGCCCGAGAAGGGCGTCAGCGCCATCGTCGCCGCCGCCCGCTCCATCGCCGCGATGAAGCTGGGCCGCATCGACGAGGAGACGACCGCCAACATCGGCACCATCACGGGCGGCACCGCGCGCAACATCGTCGCCGCCGAGGTCCGCCTCGTCGCCGAGGCCCGCTCGCGCGACCAGGCGAAGCTGGAGGCGCAGACCCGGCACATGGTCGAGACGTTCGAGGCCGAGTGCGCGGCCGTCGGCGCGGTGGCGCACGTCGAGGTGACGGAGCAGTACCGCGCCTACCGCCTGACTGACGAAGACACGGTGCTGCGCCTCGCCATGCAGGCGGCCGAAACGGTCGGGCTGCCGGTCGCCCTGCGCGAGTCGGGCGGAGGCGCGGACGCCAACATCTTCAACGGCTACGGCTTCCCCACCACCGTCCTCTCCTGCGGCATGGAGAAGATCCACACCCACGACGAGTTCTGCCGCCTGTCCGACATGGTCAAGGACGCGCGTTGGGTCGTGGAGATCGTCCGCGCCGCCCGCGCCTACAGGGAGTAAGCAGCCCATGCAGCCCGCGCTCTACGACGACCCCGACGACCCGAACCTGGACCGGCTGGCACGCCGCTTCGCGTGGTTCGCCGCCGTCCTGGAGGTGGACTACGGCGAGCGGGACGCCGAGCAGGACGTCCCCGCGGACCTTAACTGGCTGGCGGAGTTTCCGGACGACATCCGCTACAGCTTCGACGAGGTCGAGTGCAGCCTCGGGTTCGAGGACGGCGCGGCCGGCTACGCGTGCACCATCTGGGACGTCAGCGGCGAGGACGACCTGCCGTGGGCCGTCTACGTCGTGGACGACTTCGGCGCGCGCTTGCTCCCCGAGTACTCTACCCTCTCGCTGGACGCCGAGCCGTCCGCGCTGGACGCCGCGCTCCAGCGCGCCACCGATGAGCTTCCGGACCGACTGCTGGCGGGCGAGTTCACCCGAACGGAGGGCGCTCCGCTCGAAATCCCGCCCCACCTGCGCGAGCGGTTGGACCCGATGGAGCAGCCCCGCGGCGGCAGCGACGACGACCTCCTGAGATGAGACCCACCGAACCATGGATTTAACGGAAACCGCCCTCAAGAGCGAGCGGATCTACAGCGGGCGCGTGGTCGGCCTGCGCGTCGACACGGTCCGACTGCCGAACGGCAGGGAGGGCAAGCGCGAAGTGGTGGAGCACGGCGGCGCGGTCTGCGTCGTCCCGATGCGCGACGCCGAAACGGTCCTGCTGGTGCGCCAGTGGCGGCACCCCGTGGGCGAGCCGCTCCTCGAAGTGCCCGCCGGGGGACTGGAGGAGGGCGAGGACCCGCGCGAGTGCGCCCGCCGCGAACTGGCCGAGGAGATCGGCATGGTGCCCGATTCGCCGCTCGTCCCGCTCTACGAGGCCTACCTCGCCCCGGGCTACTCGACCGAGAAGATGTACGCCTACCTGGCGCGCGGCCTGCGCGATGCCCCGGAGGCTCCGGACGACGACGAGTTCGTCCAGGTCGTCCCGATGCCGCTCTCCGAGGCCCTGGCCGCCTGCACTGACGGCCGGATCGTGGACGCCAAGTCCATCGCCGCCCTCGCCCTCGCCGCCCGGATGCTTTAGCCCCTGCCCTCTCCGCGAGGGCAGGGGTCGGGGGAAGGGGCCTCATGACACCCCGGCACGGCTTTCTGCTCGGCAAGTTCATGCCGCTGACGCTCGGGCACTGCCACCTGATAGATGGGGCGCTGGCCCGGTGCGAGCGGCTGACGGTGATGGTCTGCTCGGTGCGGCGCGAGCCGATCGACGGGCACCTGCGGTACCGCTGGGTGCGCGAGGTCTACGGCGCGCGGGCGAGCGTCCTGCACGTCACCGAGGAAGTCCCCTCCTACCCGCACGAGCACCCGGACTTCTGGGCCATCTGGCGCGACCTGATCCATCGCCACGTCCCCGCCCCCATCGACGTCGTCTTCACCTCGGAGGACTACGGCGACCGGCTGGCCACCGAGGTCGGCGCGGCGGCGCACATATGCATCGACCGGGACCGGTGCGCCGTTCCCGTCTCCGCGACGCGCGTCCGGGAAGACCCCCTGGGGTGCTGGGGGTACCTGCCGGAGTGCGTCCGGCCCCACTATGCCAGGCGTGTCCTAGTCACCGGCCCGGAGTCCACCGGCAAGACCACGCTCGCGCGCCAGTTAGCCGAGCACTACCGCACCTCCTGGGTTCCCGAGCAGGCCCGCGACTACGCCGACGGCGTCGCCGAACTGACGTACGACGACCTGTCCGCCATCGCGGTGCGGCAGTTGGAGGCGGAGGAGGAGGCCGTGCGCCGCGCCAACCGCCTCGTCTTCTGCGACACCGACCTGGTGACGACCGAGATATACGCCCGCGAGTACTTCGGCCGGTGCCCGCGGTTCGTGGAGCGCCTCGCCGACGAACGCCGCTACGACCTCGCCCTGCTCTGCGACATCGAACTGCCGTGGCA
>DATLHN010000141.1:0-6375 GCA_035539875.1 Armatimonadaceae bacterium | reverse complement strand
GAGCTCGGGCCGACCGCTCGAGCCACCACCGCCTCCCACTCCTGCCCCAACTCCACCCCGCCAGCGGCCACCACGCGCCCGCTGCCGACTGCTCCGACCCGGGGGCAGAGGGGGAGTCAGCGCTCCTCTGCCCCCTTGGGGTTTCGCTGCTGCGCCGCTCGAGCCTGCGCCTCGAGCACCCGCTTCGCCTTTCGCCCGGACACCGCCACGCCGAGGTGGTTCACCACGGCCCCCTTGCGCTGCTCGGGCGTCGCGAGCTCGCGTCTCGGAGCGGGAGCGGGGGCGGCGGCCGCGCGGTCGCGCGCGCGCTGGATCTCTCTCTCGGAGGGGAGTGGGGCACCGGCCTCGATCGCAAGCTGGTACGCGGGGCCCGGATGGTGCGCGGGGTCGCGCAGGACGCGTTGGAGCCGCACGGCCTTCCGTACGTGGTGGGGGATCACCTCGCATTCCTCGCCGTCGCGCATGCCGGCCGCGACGCCCACGTCGTAGTACGCGGCCTGCGCGAGGAAGCGCACCTCCCGCAGCAGGGCGTCGTGGAGCTCCTGCTGGAGGCGGCCGGCGGCGAGGACTCTACACGTCGTGACCACGACGCTGTAGGTCCGGCGCGCCTGTTCGCGCAGCCCGCCGCGGAGTCGGTCCACGACGAACCGGTCCCAGCCCGCCGAGAAGGCCAGCGTCACGTCCGCGCGCTGGCCGACGCCCGCCGCCGCCCACAATGCCAGGGACCGCCGCCCCTGCACGAAGAAGGTGGGCAGTTCGATCTGCGGGGTGGCTGGGGTGTTCTCCTCGAGGACAGGGTCGTACGGCGCGAGCGGCTGGACGCAGCCAGGCTCCGCGGCCGTGGGCGCCCGCGGCGGGGCGCGGCGCACTTCAGCCGCACCGCGCCGCACCGAAGCAATCGCCTGCTCCAGATCCTCGAGGTCATCCTCGTCCTCGAGGTCGTCGGCGTCGGATTCCTCCGAGTCGTCATCGTCCGACGACTCCGCCGCGGCCCGTGCCCTCGCCCGTCGCGCTGCGGGCCGCGCAGGCGCGCGCCGCCGCGCCGCCGCCGCTGCCGCCCCCGGCGCCGCCGCCCGCGGCTGCGTGGGCGCCGTCGCTGGCTGCGCTACCGCCTCCTCCGACGACGAGGACGCCATCCTCGGTGGCAGCGAGGGGGCCCGCTGTGCCGGCTCCGGCGTGGCGTAGGGGCATCGCCTCGCGCCCCACGGCGGCGTGGCGGCCGCGCGCACGCGGTCCGCCTCCGCCACCATGTTAAACGCGTGGCGGTACGCGCGCTCCGGTGCACTGCCGGGCACTTCTCGGCGAATGCACCGGACCTCGTACCCATCGCGTCGCGGGAAGTCGCAGGTGTACACCGTCGCCTGCGGCACGGCCGCCAGCGCCGTTGACACCCCGTGACCGTCGGCCCATGCCGCGAACGCTCGCAGCAGGTCCGGGCGCGAGCCGTCATCGTCGGGGAGAGCAAGCAGCAGAAAGTCAAGCGCATCGAAGGACAGGATGAGGACAATGCTTGCAATGCGAAACCACGACACCTGGGAGCCGAACAGCGTCTTGACTGGCGCTTCCCAGGCGGGGTCCTGGACGACGAGGGCGCGGAGCGCATTCAGCAATTCGACTGCAATGAATCCGAAGCTCTTGAGCGCACCGCCGAGCTCCTGCAGCTCGGGGGTATACTGCTCGAGCACTCGGAGTCGTCCCGCGATGGTCTTTGCGTCGAGGGCGTACGGCGGCTTGAAGTCTTGGACTCGTCCATAGTCAATCTTGAACAGAGGTCTCCTGGCCATCTCGTCACACGTGAAAACGTCAGGGATGGGTAACCGTTCAGTGTCGATCATTGTCCGAAAAGGTTTCGCGTAGAATCTGGGCGAAAACGTATAGCTCGGACAATACAATGACGAACTACGTTCGGGCACCTGGCAAACACCGGCGACGCGCACCGGCGAACATCAATATGCTGCAAAGGTGGACTGTTCCCAATATGCTGCAAAGCTGGACTGTTCGCCGATGCCCCCCAATTCGAGCATTGGGGCGCTGACAAAACGGCTCTTCGCTGATGCGAGGACTTCGCCCTGACCGATGATACCGTGGATCTGCTGTGTTTGCTGGGTGACTATGGGCGAAAACGTATAGCTCGGACCCCCCGCGCGAAGCGTGAGTACAAGCATGAGATGGAAGCGGAAGAAGGGTGGGGCGCGATAGATGAGAGCGCCGGAGCTTGCTGCGAATGAAGGAATGCGGGGGAAAAAGGCCCGTTCACCGCGCCCCTGGAGGCTGGTGAGGGTGAAAAAACCCCGCATGATTGAAGACTCTTGAGAACTCTTATGAACTTGCCGACGCCGAAGCGCCCCGCCGCCAGCCGGCCGGAAGCGCGGCCACCGCTGCGAACCCGTATCCGAGCCGCACGGCGCGCGCGTAGGCCGCCTTCGCCTGGGCCTCCGGCATCCGCCACTCGGCCGCGACCGAGCACCTGGACGGGTCATCCGCCGGCTGCGCTGCCGACGGGACCCAGAGGACCGGCCCCCAGCCCTCTCCGCGCGCCGCGGCGAGCTCGTATGAACGGCGGATCGCCGCGTCCGCCGCGGGGTCCGCCGCGTACCCGCGCCGCAGTCGGAAGGCTGCAACGACGCTGTCGACCACCCGCGGCACGGACAGGCCGGGCTGCGCGACCGCGAGCGCGTGAGCCCAGCTCGCTGCGGCCGATTCTTGCAGATTGATGTGGCGGGCGTCGCGCGTGCGTCCCGACGCCACCACCACGTACCCGCCGACGCTCGGAGCGACGGCGCCCCACGCGCTCCAACCGCCCTCGACGCTGGCGTCGGAGAACACGGGGCGGCCGACTCCGACCGCCATCCGCCTCCACGCCCCCGCCTGGAGCGCGCTCGCGACCGCGCGTACCGCCGCGCGCGCCCCGCCGACGTAGGCGATCGGGCTCGACAGCTGGAGAGCCCCAATCGCCCACCGTCGCGCGTACCCCTTCAGCGCCTCGACGATGCCGCCGAGCCACGTGAAGGGGTACATCTCCGCGAAGCAGACCCAGATCGCGCCGCCGACAAGGCGCCAGAAGTCCCGCAGGGCGAGCTCGTCGCGCCGGTCCGCCTCGTCCGCCGCCGCGATCCACCGCTCCGCCCATGGGCGCGCCACACGCCACCCGGCGTCGTCCCCGAGGCGGAACTCGACTCCGAGCGCGACCCCGCCCTGCGCGGTCTGCGAGAGGTCGTGGACCTCCAGGCCGAGCCGCCCCGCGATCGTCTTGACGCGCTCGACCGTCCTTTCGACTTCGCCGCGATCGTCCCCGACGGCCGTAATGTTGTCAATGCACACCGGCGTCTCCACGGCCCCTGCACCGTCGGGGACTGCGACGCTTCCGCAGACCGCCCGCCTCCGCGCGGCGACGCACACCGGCACACTCGGGGCCTCCAGCCACCGAGGGACCTCCCACCGCGCCGCCCTCCCCGGGGAGGCCTCGCGGGCTGCGCGCGCTGCTATGAGCTGGGTCAGGGTGCCCATTAACGCGGGCATCTGATTCCAGCCTAGCAGGCCGCGCACCGTCGCCACCCACTCCTTCCCGCGCGCCATCGCGAAATACCGACGACCGACCGTGGGGTGGACCTCGCACGTCCAGAAGAACCCCACAAAGTCGCAGGTCCGCATCCACCGTCGGCGCACCACAGCATGAATGAAGCGGTGGATGTGCGGCGTCGGCGTGGCGCGCGGGGCGACCATCACGTCGTTCAGCTGCAGACACGGGAAGATCATTCGCGCGAGCGAGGGATCCTTCCGGTCCGGGATCGGGCGCGCCGCGGCCGTATAGCGGACCTCCGTCCCGTCGCGCCGCGGGCCCGCGATGGGCCTCGTGGCGCCCTTCGCGAGCAATTCCTCCCACAGGTGCCGCGGCATGCGGGTCCTCTTGATGGCCGGCGCGGGAGCGGCCCGCACCCGCTCCGGATCGACGTAGCGCGCCTCGAAGGCTCGGACAGACCGCAGCGCTCGGAAGTCCTCCAGGAGCGCGCGCCCGAGCGGGCCCTCGCGCTCCAGCATCGCGGCCAGCTGCGCAAAGTCGAGCGCACGCGCCGGGAACCGCTTCAGGGCGGCGAACTGGTGGACCGGCGCCGACGCAGGCGCTCCCCGCGGCCGCGGCGCGCGCCGCCCGTCGGTGTCCGGCACGCGCGGAGCGGGAAGGCCGTGCACGACGTAGTCATAGTCGGTGCAGCCGCCCCCGATCCCTGCCGCCGCCCTGAGAGCCCACGCCGGCCCGGCGTGGCGCTCCCTCCAGCTCGAAGCTGCCGCGCCCCCGGACCTGTCCCGCTCGGAGGTCGGCGCAGGGGCGTCCGCGTCCCCAGCCGCACGAAGCGGCGCCGCCAGAACAGCAGCCCCTGACATGGCCTCCTCGCCGCCACTCGCCACAACCTCATCCGCTGCGACATCGGGCGATCTGAGGGCGGCATCGCGGCCCTCGCCGGAGCCGCTCACCACGAGAGCGCATCCGCGCACCGCAGCAGCGCCGCCCTGCCCCGCCTCCCGATCCGGTCCGCGTACGCGAGGAGCGTCGCGACCCTCGTGTGGCCGGTCAGGCGCACCACGTCCCTCTCGTCCACTCCGGCGTCGAGCGCCGCCTGGACCGCCCCTCGCCGCAGCGACCTCGACGTGAGGCCGGGGGCCACGCGCGCGAGCCACGCGTTGAAGCCCGACAGACCGAGGGTGAAGAGCGGCGCCGTCGCCCCTAGCTGGGCCCGCCGCTCCTGCCACCGCCTCAGCGCCGGAGGTCACAGCGGCGCTGAGGCGGTGGCAGGAGCGGCGCGCCCAGCTAGGGGCGACGGCGCCGCTCTTCAACGCCTGGCTCGCGCGGGTAGCGCCCGGCCTCACGTCGAGGTCGCTGCGGCGAGGCGCAGTCCAAGCGGCGCTCGACGCCGGGGTGGACGAGCGGGATGTGGTGAGGCTGACCGGTCACACGAGGGTCGCGACGCTTCTTGCGTACGCGGACCGCATCGGGCGGCGGGGCAGGGCTGCGCTGCAGCGGTGCGCGGATGCACTCTCGTGGTGAGCGGTGATCACGAGGTGCGCGCCGTCGCCTGCGAGTCGTTGGGGGGCGGCGCGGATCGGGCGGTGGCGAGCGGCGGTGCGCAGTCCGGAGTAGAGCTCGCGGGTGCTGCGGAGCGGCCTTGCCAGGTCGGAGGCGCGGAGGCGCCGGCGCGTCGTTCGCTCGCCGGCGAGCGGGACGGGTCTGGAGCTGTGGTAGCGCCAGGCTGGCGAGAGCGTCAGGCCAAGCCGGTGTGGGCTCTCAGAGCGGCGACGGGCTTAGGAGGCGGCTGCACCGACTATGACTACGTCGTGCATGGCCTCCCCGCGCCGCGAGTGCCGGACACTGACGGGCGGCGCGCGCCGCGGCTGGTGGGCGTGCTCCCGCCCCCCGCGAAGCATCACTTCGTGGCCCTGAAGCGCTTCCCGGCGCGCGCCCTCGACCGCGGGCAGCTAGCCGCCTTTCTGGAGCAGGAGGGTCCGCTCGGGCGCGCGCTGCTGGAGGACTTCAGGGCGCTGCGCTCGGTGCAGCGATTCGAGGCGCGCTACGTCGACTCTCAGCTCCTCCAGGCCGCGCCACCCCCGACCGTCAAGCGGACCAGGATGCCGCGGCATCTCTGCGACGAGCTTCTCGCAAAGGGGGCCACGGGGCCCATCGCGGGGCCGCGGCGCGATGGCACGGAGGTCAGGTACACCGCGGCTGCGCGCCCCATCCCGGACCGGAAGGATCCCTCGCTCGCGCGCATGATCTTCCCATGTCTGCAGTTGAATGACGTGATGGTCGCCCCGCGCGCCACACCAACGCCGCACATACACCGCTTCATTCACGCTGTGGTGCGCCGGCGGTGGATGCGGACCTGCGACTTTGTGGGGTTCTTCTGGACGTGCGAGGTCCACCCCACGGTCGGCCGTCGGTATTTCGCGATGGCGCGCGGGAAGGAGTGGGTGGCGACGGTGCGCGGCCTGCTTGGCTGGAACCAGATGCCCGCGTTGATGGGCACCCTGACCCAGCTCGTCGCGGCTCGCGCAGCTCGGGAGGCCTCCCCCGGAAGAGCGGTACGGTGGGAGGTCCCGCGGTGGCTGGAGACTCCCAGCGTGCCCGCGTGCGTCGCGGCGCGGGCGCGCGCGGTGTGCGGGCGGATCGCGGTCCCCGACGGTGCAGGGGCGGTGGAAGCGCCCGTCTGCATCGACAACATCACCGCCGTCGGGGATGTACGCGAGGAGGTCGAGAGGACGGTCGAGCGCGTCAAGGCGATCGCCGGACGGCTCGGACTGGAGGTCCACGACCTCTCGCGGACCGCGCAGGGCGGCGTCGCACTCGGCATCGAGTTCCGCCTCGGGGACGACGCCGCCCTGCGC
>DATLHN010000140.1:0-3186 GCA_035539875.1 Armatimonadaceae bacterium | reverse complement strand
GCCTCGGTGACGCGGCAAAGCGCCCGGCCCGGTGAAGATCACCGGGCCGGGCGCTTTGTGCTTCGCCGGAGCCTTGACAGGGCGGGAGTTCCGGGGCTATAATTCGGCTTGGCAGTCGGACGCCCGGACTGCCAAAAACCTGCGATTTTTTCACAGATTTCTGACGGAGGTTCACCCCCATGACACTGCGCCCGCTCGGCGATAAGGTCGTCGTCAAGCCATCCGAGGCCGAGGAGAAGTCGTCCGGCGGCATCATTCTGCCGGACAACGCCAAGCAGAAGCCGCAGGAGGGCGAGGTCATCGCCGTCGGCAGCGGCCGTCTCCTCGACAGCGGCGAGCGCCACACCCTGACCGTCAAGGTCGGCGACAAGGTCGTCTACAGCAAGTACGGCGGCACCGAGTTCAAGCTGGACGGTGAGACCGTCGTCATCCTCGATGAGGACCAGATTTACGCGATCACGGCCTGATCGCGCCTTCACCATCTCCAAGGAGCATACCCGATATGGCAGCTAAAGAGCTTCTCTTCGACGAGCAGGCCCGCCGCGCCCTCGAGCGCGGCGCGAACGCGGTCGCGAACGCGGTCAAGGTGACCCTCGGCCCGCGCGGCCGCAACGTCGTGATCGAGAAGAAGTGGGGCAGCCCGACGATCACCAAGGACGGCGTCACCGTCGCCAAGGAAGTCGAGCTGGAAGACAAGTTCGAGAATATGGGCGCGCAGCTTGTCCGGGAGGTCGCGTCCAAGACCAACGACGTCGCCGGTGACGGCACCACCACCGCCACCGTCCTCGCGCAGTCGATCGTCAACGAGGGCCTGCGCTACGTCGCCGCGGGCGGCGCGCCGCTCTCCGTGAAGCGCGGCATCGACAAGGCCGTGGAGGTCGCCGTCGAGGCGCTGAAGGCGAACGCCACCCAGGTGGCCGACAGCACCGCCATCGCGCAGGTCGCCGCCATCTCCGGCAACAACGACCCCGAGATCGGCCAGATCGTCGCCGAGGCGATGGACAAGGTCGGCAAGGACGGCGTCATCACCGTCGAGGAGTCCAAGGGGACCGGCACGTCGCTCGAGATTGTCGAGGGCATGCAGTTCGACAAGGGCTACATCTCCCCCTACTTCGTGACCGACCCCGAGCGGATGGAGACGGTGCTGGAGAACCCGATCATCCTTCTCTACGAGAAGAAGATCAGCGCCGCCGCCGACCTGCTGCCCCTGCTGGAGAAGCTGGCCCAGTCCCGCCGCCCGCTCCTGATCATCGCCGAGGACGTGGACGGCGACGCGCTCGCGACCCTGGTCGTGAACAAGATCCGCGGCATCCTGAACGTCGCCGCCGTCAAGGCGCCCGGCTTCGGCGACCGCCGCAAGTCCATGATGGAAGACATCGCCGTCCTTACCGGCGGCCAGTTCGTCTCCGAGGACCTCGGCGTCAAGCTGGAGAGCGTGACCGAGGACATGCTCGGCCAGGCGAAGAAGGTCACCATCACCAAGGAAGACACCACGCTCGTCGAGGGCGCGGGCACGGTCGAGTCGGTCCAGGGCCGCATCAAGCAGATCAAGGCCCAGATCGAAACCACCGACTCCTCCTACGACCGCGAGAAGCTGCAGGAGCGTCTCGCCAAGCTCGCGGGCGGCGTCGCCGTCATCCAGGTCGGCGCGGCCACCGAGACCGAGCTCAAGGAGAAGAAGCACCGGTTCGAGGACGCCCTGTCGGCCACCCGCGCGGCGGTCGAGGAGGGGATCGTCCCCGGAGGCGGCGTCGCGCTCATCAACATCATCCCGAACCTCGACAGCGTCCAGACCGACGACAAGGACGAGGAAGTGGGCGTCCAGATCGTGCGCCGCGCCCTCGAGGAGCCGCTGCGCCAGATCGCGGAGAACGCGGGCCTTGAAGGCTCGGTCGTCGTGAACAAGGTCAAGAGCCTCCCCAAGGGCCAGGGCTTCAACGCCCTGACCGAGGAGTACGGCGACATGATGGCCTACGGCGTCATCGACCCGGTGAAGGTCTCCCGCTCGGCCCTGTCCAATGCGGCGTCCATCGCCTCGATGATCCTGACGACCGAGACCCTGGTCGCCGAGAAGCCCGAGAAGAAGGCCGCGGCGGGCGGCCACAGCCACGACGTGGACTACTAAGCCCTCGCCCGGCTATCGATAACCCGTTAGCCGACGTCCCCGGCGGGCATCTGCCCGCCGGGGACGTTTTCCTTATCCGGGGATTTCGAGTACAATCCGGTCAGAAACACAGCCACGATCGCGTGAGGAGAGGTGTCCCATGCCGGAGCGAGACAAGAGGGCGGCGGACGAGGACCTGAAGCAGGCGCGGGCGGAGCGCGAGCGGCGCAAGCTCGCCCTGGTCCTGGTGAGGGACGGGCGGGTGCTGGCGACCGGCGAGCGCGGCGGGGTCGTGGACCTGCTCGAGATACTGAAGCGCAAGGACGCCGCGAGTTTCCGGGGCGCGTCGCTCTCCGACCGGGTAGTCGGCAAGGCCGCCGCGATGCTGGCCCGCTGCGGCGGGTTCGCGCGGGTACACGGGGCGCTGATGAGCGACGCGGCGGCGCGGGCGCTGGACGACGGCGCGCCGCGCATCCCGCACAGCGCGGACCGGCGCGTGCCGCGCATCCTGAACCGGACCGGCGACGACCTGTGCCCGATGGAAAAGCTTTCGCTGCCGCACGCCGAGCCGCAGCGGTGCCGTCGCGACCTGGAGGCGTTCGTCGCGAAGGCGGGCGGTCCACCCCCGCCGCCGCCCGGGGAGCGGCGATAGAAGGAATCTCCCGGCGGTTGGCGCGTCGTGTACCGTCGATGACCGCTTCTTCGCATTCGGATACGATCGAGACGTGAGCAGCGACCACAGCCAGACTGCCGCCCTTGCTGCTTCCGCTACGCCCCTACTGCCCGCCCAGATGCGCGCCCTGCTGCTCGAGGCCGACCGGCACATCCAGGGCATGGCGGGCGGCAGCCGCTACCTGCTCTACAGCTACCTGCGCGCGACCGCGGCGGCGGTCGCGCGGGCCGACTCGTTTTACGTCGGCTTCTGCCGCGACGACCGCACCATCGTCTTCCCCTACAACTACGACGGGCGCGAGTACGACGACCCGAACGTCAACCCCTGGCGGCCCGGCGGTCTGACCGAGTGGATCGTCGCCAACCGGCGCTCCTACTGGTCGCGCCACGACGGAGGCGCGCTGCTGCAC
>DATLHN010000139.1:0-1625 GCA_035539875.1 Armatimonadaceae bacterium | reverse complement strand
CTCTATCCTCTCCGTCTCGTTCCGTCGCGCCTGTGCCGAAGATTGTCACGGGCGGCGTGGGCGTACTTACGCCACGACGGACGCGCCTTCCTGCCCACGCAAAGTGCGTGCCAGGCCGCGTCGGGGCAGGATGCGGCGGGGCGCGCGGGGAAACTGCGGGAAGTGCTGCGTGACCGCTCTCGGGGCGGCACGGGGAGATACGGAAGTGACCAGAACATTACGCACGGCGGGTCTTCCGCGAGCGGCAGCCGCAATAATGGCGTTCGCAGTGGTGATAGGCGCGCTACTGCTGGCAGGGTGCGGCGGCGGCGGCGGTACGGCGGGCACGGGGGGCGGCGGCGGAAACCCCGACGGCTCGCTGTCGGGCTCTTACTCCGGCCGGGTGGAGATGACCGACGGGCTGTACGGCCTCGTGACTCTGACGGTCCGGGACGAGTCCGGCGCGGCTTCCGGCGCGGTGTACGTCTACGATGAGAACCAGACGCGTGCCGCGAGCCGACACTTCGGCGAACACCCCCTGCTGGCGTCGGGGGCGCTCGCCGGGACGGTCGATCCGGCCACGCGGGCGATGGCCCTGAGCGGCACGCTCACGTACGAGAACCGCCAGACGCGCCCGGTCGAGATCGTCGGGGTGCTGCGCGGGGCGGGCGCGGACAAGGGAAGTCTCGGGCTGAAGGTCGGCCCCGACACCTTCACCGACGGCACCTTCTACTGAGGCCGCGACGGATTGGTTTCTTCACGGCCCCTTCCCGGCTTGCCCTTGCGTGCCGATCGCCGATCAAAAGCCTACCGGATCAGGGACGCTCCGCCGTCCACGTACAGCTCGACGCCGGAGACGTGGCGCGACAGGTCGCTCGCCAGGAACAGGCAGACGTCGGCGACGTCGTCCGCGGAGCCGACCCCGCCGTGCAGCGCCGGGTTGCCCGCCGGCATTTCCACGTCGATCGGGATCTCGTCGGTGTGTCGCTCCTCCACCCCCGCCTGGATGTTCGTCGGGATAGCCCCCGGGCAGACCGCGTTGACGCGGATGTTGTAGCGGCCCCACTCCAGCGCGGCCATCTTCATGAGAGCCACCAGGCCCGCCTTGCTGGTGCTGTAGGCGCTCGCCCCGGGCTGCGCGAAGGTACGGCTCCCGCTCACGCTGCTCGTGATGATCACGCTTCCCGCCCGGCCGCCGTCGCCGGTCGCCTCCCGCAGGTGCGGGATGGCGTAGTGCAGGGTGAGGAACGCCCCCTCCAGGTTGGTGCGCAGCGTGCGCTCCCACTCGCCGGGGCGCATGTCTTCGATCGGCGTCCACACGCCCCCGATGCCCGCGTTGGCAAACAGTACGTCCGGCGGCGCGCCTTCCCACCGCCCGCGCGCCGCGCGGAACGCCGCCTCCACCGACGCCGCGTCGCTCACGTCGCAGTGGACGTAGGCCGCCCGGCCGCCCGCCGCCTCTATCTCGCCGCGGATGCGCTCCCCGACCTCGTCGTTCACGTCCGCGAGCGTGACGCGCGCGCCGTGCTCGGCGAAACGGCGTGCCGCCGCCTCCCCGATGCCGCTCGCGCCGCCGGTGACGAACGCTACCCGCCCCTCCAGCAGCCTTCCGCCGCCCTCGTACCCCATTGGACCCGCCTCCTACT
>DATLHN010000138.1:0-5800 GCA_035539875.1 Armatimonadaceae bacterium | reverse complement strand
CGGCAAGCCCGCCGGACCCAGGTGCGCGTCCGCTCCGTTTTCGAGGAGCAGGCGGGCCATCTCAACGTTCCCTTTGCTCACCGCGCCCATCAAGGCGGTCCAGTCCTCGTTGTTCAGCGCATTCACGTCCGCGCCTTGCCGTAGGAGGAAGCGGGCCATGTGGGTGCGCCCGTTGATCGCTGCCAGCATCAAGGCGGTAGAACCCGTGCCGTCGCGACCTTCGAGGTTCGCCCCGAATTCGAGGAGCAGGGCCGCAATGCCTACCAGGTCGTATCCCGCCGCAGTCTGGAGGGGACTGTATCCGTGTGACGCTGCGTTCGCGTCCGCGCCGTGGTCGAGCAAAAGGCGAACCATTTCGCGATCTTCTCGGTGTAGGGCCATGCCCATCGGCGTCAGTCCCCGCTCGATGGGGATGTTGACGCTTGCGCCCCGGTGGATAAGCCAGCGGGCCGTATCCGGCCTGTTCTGGTTGAGGGCTATCGTCAGTGTGGTATAAAGGACTCCGCCACTGTTGTCGCCTGTGTATAACTGATCCGGATCGCCGCCCGTTGCGATGTTCGCGACCATCGCGTCCAGTTCCTCAAACGTCGGGGTCAGGTACACCGTGGCACCTCGCAAATTGGCTCGAACCGGATGGGTTACAGATCGAACAGGGCCATCTGCTGTTCGGCGTCCTTGGCGGCCTTGCGCTTCGCGCCGGTCAGCGGCTTCGGGAACAGCTTCTCGAAGTCGTCCCCGATGCCCGCTTGGAGACGCTGGGCGAACTTGTACAGCTTGGTCTGGTAGTATTCGACGTCCTCGTCGTTCTTGTAGTCCGCGGCGAGGGCGAGCGACTTGTCCTCCCGCTGGTAGAGCGTCGCGTAGTCGCCGACCTGGAGGCCCTTCATCGCCTCCGCGTTGCGCTTCTTCGCGTCGGAAGAGAAGGTCTTCTCGGTCACGCGCTCGCGCCGGGCGATCTCCTCGATGCCCAGTTCCCGCTTCTCAATCTTCTCCAGGAGCTCGCGGTACAGCTTCGACAGGCCCTGCGCGTCCTCGGCGACGAGCAGATCGACCCCCTGCGACAGGAACCGGCGCCCAAACCGTTCGTCCGCGCGCGAGCGCAGCGACGATCCCTTGAACGTCTTCTTGCCCTCGTAGCTGACGAGGACGTAGTTCTTCGCCTTCAGCGAGAGCATCTCGGCGTAGCGCCCGTCGAACGCGAGGTGTATGCCATCGGGGAGCGTCCTGCCGATCTTCTCGACGAAGGTCTCCTCGGCTTTCAGCCCCTCCACGCCCTGCGGCGGCTGGAAGTAGACGCCGTCAGTGTCGATCTCGATGACCCGCGCGTCCGCCTTCTCCAACTCGTCCGCTATCTGCTTGACGATCTCCTGGCCGATGGCGGTGACCTTCGCGGCGGCGGCGTAGTCGTTGAAGTAGAACGGCGCGCCCAGGTAGCCGTAGAACGAGTTAATGAGCAGCTTGTAGGAGTTCTGGAGGCCGTCCCAGTAGGCGGAGCGTCGGCCGTCGGGGGCGTCCTTCGCCTTCTTCTTCGCCTGGAGGCGGCGCTTCTTCAGCTCCTCCAGCAGCGGCAGGAAGAGGTTGAGCGTGTCCGAGGCGGAGGTCACCTGGCGGCTGAGCATGATGCTCGGGTACAGCGATTCGACGTCCGCCTTAACGATGTTCTTGAGCAGGCCGGCGACCCGCATCTCGGTGTAGCCGCCGCCGTAGGGCTGCGGGGCCTGCTGCCGCGCGACCGCGTGCCCCTCCTGAAGGTAGGCCCGCACGAAGATGCTGTTGATCTTCTCGCCCGAGCCGGTCACGGCGACGCTCTGGTAAGAGTCCGGCACCATCTGGGCCTGGTAGAACTCGGTCGGGCAGACGATCTCGGCCAGGCGGCGCGTCTCGCGGACATCCCCAAGGGCGTACTGGCGCACGCGCTCCGGGTCCTCCTCGTAGAGCCTCTGGATGTCCGCGCGGTCCAGGTAGACACGGTCGGGCTCGGCGATGTGGTAGTGGATGGCGCACTCCTTGAGGCCGTAGGACGAAATCTCGCCCCGGGACACGTCGAACCGCTGCGTCGCCAGCAGCGTGTCGATGACGTGGCGGCCCCAGATGTAGTGGGGCGTAAACGGGCGGGTGTTCGCCCCGATCGCGCAGTTGCGCTCCTGCCCGACGCCGATCTCGCTGCCGTCGCGGCCCCAGGGGAGCGGGACGTTCAGCGCCTTCGCGCGCGCGCGCATCCAGGGCAGGTCGAAGGCGTAGAAGTTGTGCCCCTCCAGGACGTCCGGGTCCCACTCCCGCACCAGTTCGTTCAGGTCCAGGAGCATCTGCCGCTCGTCGCCGGTCAGCACCGCCTCGTTGCCCTGGTTGTCGGAGCAAACGATCAGGAATATCTCCGCCTCGGGTGCCTGCGGCGAGAGCGAAGTCGTCTCGATGTCGATCTGCATCCGGCGCACGTCGGGGAACGCCATGCCCTTGAAGAGCGTGATGCCGGACGCGATCAGGAACATCTTGACCGGCGAGCCGTAGGAGAGGTGGTCGCGCCGCTCGTCGCGCAGGATGCGCCGCGCCTCCTGGTAGGCGTCGTAGCTGGCGAACCGCACCAGGTGTGCGTAACCGTTGCCGTCCAGCAGCGTCTGTTCGGCAACGTCCGGAAGGGGCCGGTCGTCCTTCATCGCGAGCCAGGGCCGGAACGGCTCCTGACGCGTCTCCAGGTCGCCGTTCTTAGCGCGGATCAGAAGCGTGGCGACGCTCGCCCGGGTGTCGACCTCGACGGCGACGACGCGCGGGGTGCGGTCGCGGCCGTAGAGCGCCTGGTCGAGACGAAGGGCGGTGGCGTCTTTCCCGCCGTCGGCGGCGGGCTTCGGTGCGGTGTCTTCGGGGGAGGGGGCGGCGCGCTCTTCGGCGGCGCGGTCAGCGGCGGATTTCACGTGTCCATTGTACCGCTACCCGCCGGGCGCGGACCGCCACGGCCTAATGTCGGAACTCTTCCCGTGCGCCTATGTTGAGGTAGAACCGGGCCGCGTCCGGGTTCAACTCGCGCCGGTCGGCGGGTGTCGGAGAACTAAGTAGAGCGTGAGGATAGTACAGTGCGCGCCGCAGAGCGTCGGGATGACGAACCCGAGCCAGGCGCAGGCTCCCGCCCAGAAAGCGGAGATGAGCAGGAGGCTGTGGGCGAGTTGTGGGGGCGGCGGGGCCGGGCGGTCGCGGGCCGCGAAGTCGGCGGCGAGGCAGCCGACGACGCCGGTGAGCAGCCACCCGGCGAAGTTGGATAGCGGGATGCCATAATAGGCGGACGAAGCCTCCCAGGCCCAGAAGCCGAGGCGCACGGCCGCCGGGTCGAGCATGAGGTCTAGGAGCAGGAGCAGCGACGCGCCGATGCCGACCCGCGCGACGCCGGGGCGGGGGTGGAGGCGGCGCGCCAGGTACGTGACGCCCAGCACGAGCGGGGCCCAGGCGAAGGGCACGGTCCAGGGGACGAGCCCGCCGACCCGCGTCCCGATGACTTCCGAGTAGGTGAACCGGCCGTACGGAAAGCCGGTGGTGATGGAAAGCGCCTCCACGCAGACGGCGAAGAGGGACAGCGCGCCGATCAGTGCCGCCGCCCGGCGCGGCCCCAGCCAGCGGACGGCGGCGACGTACGACGGCAGGGCGAAGCCGACGATCGACAGGTTGGAGACGATGGCGTAGCGCTCGTCAATCGGCATCCGCGCCACGAAGTAGGAGCAGAGCGGCAGGAGCACGAGCAGGACTCGCAGTCCGATGGGCAGGGAATGAACGCGAGGATAGGGAGCGTATGGCAAAGTCGCAGAAGGTTTCTCTGATAGCGGTGAGCCGACCGCGATTCTGGCTCTACGTGCTCGGTCCGTACGCCCTGGGGGTGATCGCCGCGGTTCCGGACGTGCGGCGCCTGCTCGACCTGGAGATTCTCGTCTGGGGATTGTTCTTCCTCTTCCCGGCTAACCTGCTGATTTACGGCATCAACGACGTTTTTGACTATGAAACGGACCGGCGCAACGCCAAGAAGGAGGGGTACGAGGCGCTCGTCCGCCCCGAGACCCACCGTGTCCTCCTGATGTGGATCGCGGCCACGTGCCTGCCGTTCCTGCCGCGCCTTCCCGCGGCGGGCGGCCCGGCGACGCTCGCGCTCCTCGGTTTTCTCTTCTTTTCCGTCGAGTACTCCGCGCCGCCGATCCGCGCGAAGGCCCGGCCGTTCCTGGACGCCGCGTTCAACGTCCTCTACGTCTTCCCGGCGATCTTCGGTTACTACCTCGCGGGCGGCGACGCCCTCCAGTGGCAGGCGGCCGCGGCGGGGTGGTGCTGGTGCTTCGCCATGCACGCGTTCTCCGCTGTGCCCGACATCTCGGCGGACCGAGAGGCGGGCCTCGCCACCGTGGCGACCGTCCTCGGAGCGCGCGGGACGGAGGCGCTCTGCGCGGTCCTGTACCTCGCTGCCGGGCTACTGGCGATGCGCTACGTCGGGCCGCTGGCCCCGGCGCTCGCGGTCGGCTATGCTCTCGTCATGGCATGGTCCTACGCGGGCGCGACGGAGAAGGCCGCCTTCTCCGTCTACCGCTTCTTCCCGCTCGGGAACATCCTTTCCGGGATGCTGCTGACCCTGACCCTGCTCGCACAGCGCGTCTAAAGCGAAGCGAGCGGCTCCGGCGACCGGATGCCTTGGATCCGCTTGTAGGCGGTCTGGGAGGAGATCAGACAGGTCGGCATGCCGATGCCCGGGTTGGTGCCCGCCCCCACGTAGTAAAGGTTGCGCACCTTCTTGCTGACGTTGCTCGGACGGAAGAGGGCGCTCTGCATCAGGGTGTGCGCCAGGCCGAGGGCCGAACCGCCGAAGCTGTGGTAGTCGGCGGCGAAGTCCTTGATGCCGTAGTGGCGTCGGAAGACGACGCGCTCCTTCAGGTCCGGGACGCCGAAGTCTTTTGCCATCAGGGCGAGCACCCGGTCGCCGTAGGACTGCTCGAACGCGTCGTCGTACTCCAGCGACGGCGCGATGGGCACGAGCACGAAGAGGTTCTCGTGACCCTCCGGGGCGACCGAGGGGTCGGTCTTGCTCGGGCAGCAGACGTAGTACGACGGCGTGTCCGACCAGGCGGGCCGCTCGAATACCTTGGCGAACTCCCCGGGCCAGTCGTCCGGGAAGACCAGCGTGTGGTGGAGCAGGGCGGGCAGACTGCCCTTCACGCCGAGATACATGATGAAGGCGGACGGCGCGAGGGTGCGCGTCTTCCAGTAGCGCGGCGAATAGGCGCGCTCCGACGGCGCGAGCAGGCAGGTCTCGGTGTGGTGGATGTCGGCGTTGGAGACGACCAGGTCCGCCCGTATCTCCTCGCCGCTTTCCAGGCGCACGCCCACGGCCGAGCCGCGCTCGGTCAGGATGCGAGCGACCGGGGCGTCGGCGCGGAAGGTCGCCCCGTGTTTTTCGGCGATGCCGACCAGAGCCTTCACGATCTCGTAGATACCGCCCTGCGGGTAGCTGACGCCGTAGGTGAAGTCGATGTGGCTCATGATCGAGTACAGGGCGGGCGTCTTGAAGGGAGAAGAGCCGAGGAAGACCGCGAAGTACTCGATGATCTGCTGGACGCGCGGGTCCTTGACGTAGCGGGCGACGTAGTCGTGCATCGGCTCGAAGACGTGGAGCCGCTGACCCTCCAGCAGGGTGCGCCGGTTGAAGAAGTCCAGCGGCGAGTCGTAGTTCCGGTGCATGAAGTACCGCTTCGCCGTCTCGTACTGGTAGGCGGCGATCTCCAGGTACTCCTTCAGCCGGTCGCTGCTGCCCGGCTCCAGCCGCTCGAACGTCGCACGG
>DATLHN010000137.1:0-3586 GCA_035539875.1 Armatimonadaceae bacterium | reverse complement strand
AGGGGTGGGACGACAGCCTGTGCGGGCGTTCTTCTGATGGTAGCGGGTCTGCTGAGCCTGCGCTTCCCCGACTTCGCCCGCATCTGGTCTCTCTACTATAAGGAGCAGGGGGCGCCTGCCTGGTTCTGGAAAGTGCAGCTGGTGAGTGCGACCGTGGGAAACATCGTCTTCGGTATTCTCGCGTTCTCCCTCGGCCTGCTCGTGCTCCTCTTGGGGTGGTGAGCAGGGTGTCGCTCTTCGGCCCGCCGTAGCCGCCCGGCGCGATTTTTCCGGTTTACGAACCGGTTCACGGTGCGTTTACGGTAGGGCGGTAACCTCCTTCGTGTAGGCCGGTGAAACATCTCCGGCCACGACGACCGAAGGAGACACCATGAATCCGAACAACGTGGAGCAGATTGCCGCGTTCTATCGCGGTAGCGCAACCGAGAACTCTCTGTGGTATCAGGGACACCTGATGACCGTCCTCGCGAGCGGCGACGAGACGGGCGGGTCCTTCGCCCTGATCGACACCTGGGCGCTGTCCGGTAACGAGCCGCCGCGGCACGTGCACGAGCGCGAGGACGAGACGTTCGTCTTCATCGAAGGCAGCGGGACTTTCTACGTAGGCGACGAGGTATTCGACGTAGAGGCGGGCGGCGCGATCTTCCTGCCGCGCGGCGTGCCGCACTCGTTCAAGATCCGCTCGGAGCGCGCCCGCGCCCTCATCCTCCTCTCCCCCGCGGGCTTCGAAAACTGGTTCCGCGAGTTCAGCGAACCCGCGCGGGCGATGGTCATTCCGGAAGCGCACGCGCCGTCCTACTCCGACATCGAGGCGATGATGGCGGCGGCCCCGCGCTACGGCATAACGTTCCTCCCCCCGTCCGCCGCCGAGACCGCCGAGGCGGAGCGCGAGGCCGTACTGCCCGGTGTCCCCGCCGGTACGGTCCCGGTCTGACACGGCGGTAGGGGACCACCCACGCCATAGGCGCGGGCCACTGGCTGGCCCGCGCCGAAGCGCTTTCAGCCTGCCTGCTTCGTGCGGTTGGGTGCCTCCGCCGCAGACGTTCCTCGCCGTTTCCGGAACTCGTATTTGCTCCTAGTGTATCTATTGCGGAGTCTCAATAGTTTTCATTTACAGGGAGCAAATCATGAAGATACAGCCATCGGTTCTGGTTCATTTAGGATACGGAAAATACATCCGGTCGGACCGCGTTACGACGGTAGTGCCGATCGAGGACGAGCGGGGGCCGGGGCGGCGCACCCTGGTCTATCTGGAAGGAAAGCCGGAGCCTTTGATCGCGTCGCGGGCGGAGGACACGATCGTTCGCGACCTGGTGCAGGAGCCGCGCGAGGTGACGCAGGTGCGGCAGCAGCAGGAGATCCTGAGCGACCTTCTCCAGGACCTGGAGACGGTGAACACCACGATCCGGCGCATCACCCGCGACGAGGGCGGACTGGACCTGGACCGGCTGGAGCGGCGCATCCGCGAGACGCTGGACGACGAGGAAAAGTAGCAGTCGCCGCCAGCGTCAGTCGGGGAGGGGGCGGGCGTAGATGCCGAGGTGGTTGGCGACCACGCGCTCGCGGCCGGGAATGCGGTGATCGATGGGGGAGTTCCGTACGACGGGCTTCCCCTTTTTGTTCGCCACGACGAGCGCCGTGGAACCGCCGCCGTCGAGGTTGATAGCGCTCGTCGCGCCCAGCGACCGGAACAGGTCGGCCAGTTCCGAGATGGTAACGCCCTCGCTGTAGTTCGGCTGCCGCCCGTCTACGAGGACGACGTACATCGTATTCCGGTCAGCGGAAAGTCCGACCGCCGTGCGCGGGTGGCGCACGCCAGAGCCGTCTCCGGGCTTCGCCTTTCGGTCGAGCGGAAGACGGTGCCCGCCGATAGCGTTGAAGACGGCGCGCGGCTTCGCGTCGATGCTGACGTGATTGTCGCGCGTGAAATACAGAGTGGAAAGGCCCCTGCCGGGATTTCGCGCAGCGTAGCGGACGCCGCGCGAAACGGCATCGCCTTCGACGCTGACCGGGTCGCCGACGCGCGGGTAGTAGTCCAGCGGGTGGTTCGACCGCCACGGGTAGAAGAAGTCGCCGTTGATCGCCACCTGTACGCCGTGCTCGCGGAGAAACGCGGAGGTGGCACTGCCCCGGAGCGGTCGGTCCGCCTTGGGGTCGCCCGGCGTGACCAGAAACTCCAGCCCCGGCGCGCGCAGGTCAATTGTGAGGATGTGGACGACGAGCGCGCGGGGCGATTGTCGCACCACCCGGCGGTAGTCTATTCCCCGGTACAGAGGCAGCGTGGGTGTGGGTTTGGGCTGCGGGCGGCGGGTATACCAGAGGAGTCCGGTGCCGCCGAGCAGGAACAGGGTCAGGGTAAGGCGGGCCAGCGCCCGCAGGACTCTCGCCCGCCGGGATAACGTCGGCGGATGGGGCCGTTGCGCGCGGTTGTCACGCATGGCCCGGCGTGCGCGTTGAGAAAGTGTAGACGGACCTGAACCACGAGATCGAGAGAGGAACTAACACGCTGATGTTTACATACACGAGAACACGAAGATTTGCCACGGCGGCGCTCGCCACTCTGGCTCTGGCTGGCGGGGCACTGGCGCTCGCCGCTCCCGCCATGGCGGACCCGCCTTCGCACGCGCCCGCCCACGGCTGGCGCAAGAAGCAGGACGACCGCCGCGATGACCGCCGTTACGATCGGAGGGACGACCGTCGCGATGATCGCCGCGACGACCGGCGGAACGAGTGGGATCGTCGAAACGAGTGGGATCGCCGCGACGACCGCCGGGACGACGCCCGCTACCGCAACGACCGCGACAGCGACCGGGACGGCGTGCCGGACTGGTGCGACCGCTATCCCAACGACTCCCGGCGCGACGGACGCGACCGTTGGAGCCGCGACGAGCGGCAGCGCTTCGATAACTGGCGGCGCGATCGCAGCGGGAACCGGTCGGTCTGGCGGCCGACGAGCGGCAGCCGGCCGACGGCGCCGCGCGACCTCAGCGGCCCGCGCGGCGGCCGGTACTAACTCACGTCCCGGGCGGGGGATGGATCAGTTCGACGGCGGGGCCGGGAGATTTCTCCCGGCCCCGCTCTCGTCTGGCAGATGTTCGTCTGGCAGATGTGTGGTGAACAGTAGGTTACGCGGCCTGCCCGGTCTCCTCTTCGAGATCGTCGAAGTTGATGCCGCTGGAGCGGCGGCGTTCGACGACCTGGCGGATGTGGCAGTACGCGACGCTGGCCTTCGGTACGGCGTACGTCTCCTGATCGACCGGGACGACGATCGCGCCGCCGCGGTCCTCCGACGAGAACCGCATGCTTATCTTGCTGGCGGCGTCCTGCATGTCGTTCGCGTCGATCGTCTCGGTCGGCGTCATATCGTTACCGATGAGGTGGTAAGCGATGGCAAACTTCGGCATCGGGTCCTCCTGCGCGCGCGGTTTCGGGAGCGCGGTATCTCGCCCTTAGGCTTCGCGGACCCGACTCGTGATTCCTGCCCGGCTGCACTCGCGCTCCCTCGCTTCCGGGGCAGTCTTCCGCGGCGAACGCGGAAATATGTTCGGCTCATAGGCGAACTGGTATAGTTGTTGCGGGCAACCGC
>DATLHN010000136.1:0-1704 GCA_035539875.1 Armatimonadaceae bacterium | reverse complement strand
CGTCGGCGTTGTAGACCCCCGCCACGCCCTGCTCCAGCAGGCGCAGGTTCCACTCCGCCAGGTCGCGCACGTCGATGAACTGCGTCGGCATCGCCGGGCCGTCCGGGGCGAGGATGTCGCCGCCGCGCGCGACGCGGTGCGGCCAGTAGGTGAAGCGGTCCGACGGGTCGTGCGGCCCGACGATCAAGCCGGGGCGTATGACGAGCGTCTTCCCCGGGAAGGCTTCCTCCGCCGCCTGTTCGCAGAGCACCTTGAGCGGGCCGTAGGTCTCCCCCGTTACCTGGTCCGTCTCCGGGTCGTCGGGCGGCGGCGCGAGCGGCGACGCTTCGTCCATCGGGGCGTCCTGCCCCTGCCGGTCGGCGTAGACCGAGACCGTGGAGACAAAGCAGTAGAGCGGCGCACGCCCCGCCAGCGCCCCCGCGGAGCGCCGGACGTCGCCGGGAAGATAGCCGCACGTGTCCACGACCGCGTCCCAGTCGCCGCTTTCCGCCAACGCGGCGACGTCCTCGCCCTTCTTCCGGTCGCCTCGCACCTTCCGCGCCTCCGGGAAAATGTCGGGGTTGTGCTGCCCGCGCGTGAAGAGGGTGACTTCGTGCCCCCTCGCCAGCGCCGCCGCCGTCAGATGCCGCCCGAGGAACACCGTACCGCCGAGAATGAGAATCCGCATGTCCGTTCCTTTCCTTCCGTCTAGCCGCCTGCTGTATAATAGTTCGTTGTCCGGCCCGGGCCGTTACACACGACGGGAAAACGGTACCACACAAGACGAGGAATGAGGGTTTTCCGCCCGCGCCCGGCGTGCGAGCAAGCGCGGTGGAACTGATCAAGATGAGCATGTTCGCGCTGAACTTCTACAACGACCTGTACGGCGACGCCCTGCGCAAGGGCCGCAAGTCCGCGACCATTCGCCTCGGCGACAAGTCCGACAAGTACCAGACCGGGCAGATCGTCTGGGTGACGCTCGGTCAGCGGTTCGGCCGGCACGTCAAGCTCTTCACCGGCATCCTCGACGCCGTGGAGGTCAAACCCATCGGCGAGCTCTCCCCCCGCGACATCCAGCGCGAGAACCCCGAGTTCCGCAGCCACGACGACGTCCTGCACCTGCTCGGCCGCATCTACGACCGGGAGATCACGCTGGACGACGTGGTGACGATCATCTACTTCTCCCCCGTGGACGAGTACGGCCTCGAAGGCGTCGGGTAGGCGCGCCCTCCTGCCGGGTACAATCCCGGCATGCAGGAAACCAGTGAAGCGGCGCTCGCCCCGGTCCTGACCGGCACGATGGGCTGGAGCTACGAGGACTGGCGCGGGCCGTTCTACGAGGAGCGGCTTCCCCAGCCGAAGATGCTGGAGCAGTACGCGAAGCTATTCCCAACGGTCGAGCTGGATTCGACGTTCTACGGATTTCCCCGCCCGGAGACGCTGACCGGCTGGCTCGCGCAGACGCCCGAGTCCTTCGTTTTCTCCGCCAAGGTGCCGCGCGCGGTGACGCACGAGCGCCGCCTGGTCGGCGCCGTGGAGACCGCCGTGGACTACGCCCGCCTGATGACCGGCGGCCTCGACGGGCGGCTGTGCGCGCTGCTCCTCCAGCTTCCCCCGGACCTGACCGTCGAGGAGCGGCCGACGCTCGAATCGTTCATCGAGGGGGTCACCGATCCTCGCGCATCGCCGGACGCCCCCTGGGTCGTGGAGCTTCGCAGTCCGACC
>DATLHN010000135.1:0-2414 GCA_035539875.1 Armatimonadaceae bacterium | reverse complement strand
CCAGTTCGGCTGTGACGAAATCAGCCCCGGCTCATTCGAGCCGGGGCTGATTCTATCTTGTACTCGCGCGTTTTAGTGGTGAGCGGTCGGAGCGGAGCCGTGTCCACTCCTTCCGCGCGCCACCGCTTCGAGCGCGCGGCGGCGCGCTCGCATCGTCTGCATCGGGCGCAGATCGACGCAGATGACCTGGGGGATGTGCCCCGCCGCCTTCAGCGCCTCCACTACCTGAGGAACGTATTCGAACTCCAGGTAGTCCGCCCAGCGCTCGTCGTTACGGGCGACGTCGAGGTCCGTGACGAGGTGATACCCCGCCGCCCGGTCCGCGGCCGGGTAGACGAACACCTTCGGCCCCAGAGCGATACTCCACTCCACGACGACGCGGTTGCTGCCCGGAGCTCCCCGCAGGTCCTTCCAGGGCGCGACTTTTTCGGTGAAAGGCCCCGCGGTAAAGACCGGAAGATTGTCCAGCGCCTTCTGCATTCCTCGAACCGCCTCCTCTGTTTTGCGCGCGCGTGCCGCCGTCTAACCGGCCAGAATCTGGAGCGGGTTCTCTATCACCCGCTTGAGCGACTGAAGGAAGACCGCACCCGCGACGCCGTCCAGGACGCGGTGGTCGGCGCAGAGCGTCACCTTCATGCGCTTGCGCGCCACGATCTGCCCATCCACCACCGCGGGCACCTCGCGGATGGAGGCGACCGCCAGGATCGCCGCCTCGCCCGGGTTGATGATTGCCGCGAAGTTCTCCACGTCGAACTGTCCCAGGTTCGTGATCGTGAACGTCCCCCCGGTGTACTCGTCCGGCTTCAGCTTGTTCTCGCGGGCGCGCTCGATCAGCGGACGCGTCTCCTTCGCGAGGGCGCGCAGGGACTTGCTCTCGCAGTTCTTCACCACCGGCACGATGAGGCCGTCTTCGATCGCCACCGCGATGCCGATGTTGACGCCCTTGCGGGTGATGCGCTTGTTGTCCGAGAAGACCGAGTTGACGACCGGGTTCTCCACGAGCGCGACCGCGCAGGCCTTGGTAAGCATGTCGGTGACGCTGACCTTGCCCTGCCCCTCGCCCGCCGAGGCGTTGATCTCCTCGCGCAGTTTCAGGTACGCCTCCATGTCGATCTCGCTGGTGACGTAGAAGTGCGGGATGGTCTGCTTGCTCTCGGTCAGACGCCGGGCGATCGTCCGCCGCATGGCGTTGAACTCGACCACCTCGTCGCCCTCGCCCGCGGCCACGGTGACGGAAGGCGCGGCCGCGGACGCCGGCGCGGCAGCCGCGGCAGGGGCAGTCGCGAAAGACGCGCCGCCGCCCGCAAGCGCCGCCTCGACGTCCTTCTTGGCAACCGCGCCGTCCGGCCCGCTGCCCCGGAGCCGGGAAAGGTCCAGGTTGTTGGCGCTGGCCATGGCCCGGGCGACCGGGGTCGCCTTCACCTTCTCGCCGCCCCCGCTGCCCCCGACGACGATCGGCTCGCCGATGAGGCTCGCGGTGCCGCCCAGGTTCTCCGGGAGCGCGCCGACGAACGACTCGTATGGCTTCCACCCTTCCGGGCGTGAGACGACCACCGGCTGCGGCGCGGAGGTCCGGTTCTCCTCGACGGCGGCCCGCGGGGCGGTCTCCTCGACCCTCGCCGCCGGGGCCGGAGCGGAGCCGTTGGTCTTGACGCTCGCCCCGGAGGGCGCGCCGGTCTGGGGCGCGGGCGCGGGAACTGCCGACGCCGCCGGAGTGGCCGGTTTCGCGTCGTCCTTCGGCGGCGCGGCGGGCGCTGCCGCCGGAGCGCTGCCGCCGCCCGCCGGGGCGTCCGCGCCAACGACGGCGATGACCGTGCCGACCGGAACGGTCGTGCCGGGGTCCGCCGAGATGTTCTGGAGGAAGCCGTCCTCCTCCGCCTCGATCTCGACGTTGGACTTGTCGGTCTCGATCTCGACGACCGGGTCGCCTGCCTTGACAGCGTCGCCGACGTTTTTCAACCACTGGACGATGCGGCCCTCTTCCATCGCATCACCCATCTTCGGCAAGATAATGTCCGCCATGGTTCCTATTTCCCGTACAGCGTCCGCTTGGCAGCGGCGACGACGTCGTTCTCGTTGGGGTACGCCAGCGTCTCCAGGGCGCGCGAATACGGCATGGGCACGAAAGCGCCCGTGACGCGCTGCACCGGGGCGTCCAGGTCGTAGAAGGCGCGCTCGGCGATTTGCGCGGAGATCTCCGCGGCCGCGCCATACAGCCCCCACTGCTCCTGGACCACCACCGCCCGGTGCGTCTTCTTGATCGACGCCAGCGGGGTCGCCATGTCGAGCGGCAGCAGCGAGCGCAGGTCCACGACCTCCGCAGAAATGCCCTCCTCGGCCAGTTTGTTCGCGGCTCGCAGGCAGGTGATCGTCATCGTGGAGTAGCCGATCAGGGTGACGTCCTTGCCCTCGCG
>DATLHN010000134.1:0-2299 GCA_035539875.1 Armatimonadaceae bacterium | reverse complement strand
CCACGGGCGGCTGATGCGGGCGGCCCCGAGGTTCGTCACGGGGACGCCCGCCGCGCGCAGCTCCTCCGACAGCCGGAACTCGAAGCAGACGCCGTACGACGGCTCCATTTCCGGGCAGCAGGCGCGCTCGCGCGCGAACGTCGTCAGAACCGTTTCGACCCCCCCGAACAGGGTCCCGGCGTGCAGGTGCAGGACTTTCACAGAGACAGGATAGCCGTTAGACGGGCAGTGTGTCCAGCGATACCCAGCGGCGATCCTCCCAGGACTTGATGCCCGCCTCGGCGAGCTGCACGCCCTTCGCCCCTTCCCGGAGGTCGTACGCCCACGGCTCGTCCAGAACCACGTGCCGCAGGAACATCTCCCACTGCGTCTTGAAGCCGTTGTCCATGACCTGGTTCGTGGGCACGGTCATCCAGTTGTCGAAGAACTGGATCGGCTGGTCTACGTCCGGGTTCCAGACCGGACGCGGGGTCGCGCCGTAGGGCTGGATGACGCAGCCGCGCAGCCCCGCCACCGCGCTGCCCTTCGTGCCGTCTACCTGGAGCGTCAGCAGGTCGTCGCGGCGCACACGCACGGTCCACGAAGAGTTGAAGTGCGCGATGACGCCGCCCTCCAGTTCGAACGTCGCGTACGCCGAGTCGTCGGCGGTGCAGGCGTAGGGCTTGCCCGCCTCGTCGATGCGCTCCTTGACGTGGGTCGCGCCCAGGCACGAGACCGACTTCACCTCGCCGAACAGGTTGTCGAGGACGTAGCGCCAGTGGCAGAGCATGTCAATGATGATGCCGCCGCCGTCCTCCTTGCGGTAGTTCCACGACGGGCGCTGCACG
This sequence comes from Armatimonadaceae bacterium, assembly GCA_035539875.1. Lineage (GTDB taxonomy): Bacteria > Armatimonadota > Armatimonadia > Armatimonadales > Armatimonadaceae > CALEKU01. The sequence continues at coordinate 1,472 of DATLHN010000134.1, read as the reverse complement.
GGAATCGCGTCGTGCCCGGTGAAGACCCAGTATCCGAACTCGCCGCGGACGCTCAGGATCTCGCCGAAGAAGCCGCTGTCGATCAGGTTCTTGAGCTTGAGCAGGCCCGGCAGGAAGAGCTTGTCCTGCACGACGCCCTGCTTGACGCCCTTCTGCTTCGCGAGGGTGTACAGTTCGTACGCCTCCTCGGTAGTCGTCCCGCTCGGCTTCTCGCAGTAGATGTGCTTGCCCGCCTCGATCGCCTTCCGGACCGCCGGGGCGCGAAGCTGTGTCAGCTGCGCGTCGAAGTAGACCTGGTTCGCCGGGTCCGCCAGCGCGCCGTCGAGGTTCGTCGTGTAGGCCGCGCCGATGCCGCTCTGCTCGGAGAGCTTGACCAGCTTCGCCTCGTTCCGGCCCACCAGCACCGGCACGGGCAGGATGACCTCACCGTCGCCGATCTTGACGCCGCCCTCCTTGACGATGGCCGCGATGGAGCGCATCAGGTGCTGGTTCGTCCCCATGCGCCCCGTCACGCCGTTCATGATGACACCGATCTTATGCGTTTTCATGTTCCTCAGATTCTCACTCCGTTGGTTACCGTAAAAAGTCGTGCCGCCTCGTCCGCGCTCTGGCGCAGGGCGTCGTCGGCGGAGATAGTTTCGGGCGTTGCCGCCTCGCGCGCCTGCTCCAAGACGACCGGGCCGGAGAAGCCGACGCCGCGCAGCGTGTCCGCGATCCAGCCGTAGTCGATGTCGCCCGACGCCGTGAACGTCTCCGACCAGACGCCGCCGACCGACTGGCGCAGGTGTAGCGAGCGGACCCGCTCCGCGTACATGCCGACGATGTCTTCCAGTGCGACGTGGCTGTTGCCCGCGCCCCGGTAGACCCAGTGGGCGTCCAGGCACAGGGCGACGTTCGCCGGGTCGGTAGCCCGCAGGGTGTGGTGAAACTCCCGCGCCGCCTGCCGCATCTCCATGTGGTGCGTGTGGTACACGAGCGTCACCCCGACGCCCCGCAGCCGCGCCCCTAAGTCGTTCATCGCCGCCGCTTGTGTGCGCAACTGCGCGTCGTCCTTGTCGGCGTCCGCCGCGCCCCACGAGATCGGCTCGGGATTCACGACCAATACGGACAGCCCGAGCGGCAGCACCCACTCAGCGCGCCGCAGGAGGTCGTCCGCCGTCCCCCGCCACCCGTCCGCCTCGTGCAGCCGGGCGTTGGCGTAGGACGAGACGCACCGCAGCCCGGTCGCCGCCGCGGCCTCGCCCAATCCCCGGGCCTGCTCCTCCGTCTCCGGCAGGAACCCCTCCCAGAGCGCGATGCCGGGGCACGCCGCCGTACGCGCCATCGCCTCGGACTCCGAAAACGGCTGTCCGCTCCGGCCGTAGTATTGCATCCAGGGGTACGCCCCCGCGCCGAGCATGGTAGCTACGGCTCCGTTGGCTTTTCGGTGCACTGCGGCCACGCCCCCTCGGGTAGGGGCGGGGCCGCAGTGC
>DATLHN010000133.1:0-16381 GCA_035539875.1 Armatimonadaceae bacterium | reverse complement strand
GACCCAGGGGCGTATCTTCCACTTCCCTGCCGCCATCAGGGCTTTCAGGACGGGGCGAGGAATGCTGTGCCGGTGCCGGATGACGTCGGGGGCGTCCGGCGGGACCGGCGGGTCGTACGCGGACAGGAAGAGGATGGGCTGGAGGGCGGCGGAGAGCCAGGGCATCTTCCGCTTCGCCGCGACCAGCGGACAGGCGAAGAGGATCGAGTGGGCGATGAGGAGGTCCGCGTCCTCGGTGGCGGCCCAGAGGTCGTCGTACATGTCGCGCAGCGCGGGGACGATCATGTCCTGCACAAGGTGGCGCGAGCCGTCCCTGCTCTCCATGACGCGCCGGGCCATCTCGCCCGCCGCCGTGTGGTCGCGCATGTCGGGAAGTTGTGGCCGGACCGGGCGGAACGCGACGCCCGTCCTCTCTATCTTCGAGCGGTAGGTCTCCGGGGCGGCCACGACGACGTCGTGGCCGCGCGCCCGCAGCCCGCGAGCCACCCCCAGGTAGGGGTGGATGTCCCCGAACGACCCCCAGGTCGCCAGTACGATCCGGCTGTTTTCCGCCACGCGCCGTCACTCCTCGCCGCCCGGGCAGCGCGAGGGCCGCCGGGAATGTTCCCATCTAAGAGTACCGGAACGGGACGATAAGTAAGCCACAGACGCGCGAACGGCGCGGTTTCCCGCGCCGTTCTTCTCTCTGCATCCTATTGCCTGTGGCAGTCGCCGGATCAGCCGCGGCCCTTTTTGCCGACCTTCTTGCTGTTGCCCTTGCCCTTGGACCAGCCCTTGTGCTTGCCGGGGTGATTGGCCGAGCCGACGTAGCGCGGACCGTCGTCGCTGCGGGAGCGGCGGTAGTCCGAGCGCACCGGTCGGCGGTAATCGTCATCGTACCGTTCGTCGTACCGCCCGTCGTCCCGTCGCCAGTCGTCGGATCCGCGCCAATCGCCCGAGCCGCGCCAGTCGTTCTCGCGGGTCTGCGCCTTGCGGGCGTCCTCGTACTTCTTGCCCGCCAGTGCCGCGCCCGCCGCCAGGACGGCGGCGTTCGTGGTCTTACCCTTGGTGGCCTGCCAGACCGCCGCGGCTCCGAGCCCGATGCCCAGGTTCCGCATCAGGTTCTTGTCCTTCTGGCGGGAAGTCTGCGCCGACGCGGGGCTGACCGGGCCGAACAGCGCGGCGACCATCAGAGCGCACACCATGACGGCGACGGCCCACCGGGAAGAATGCCCTGCGTTATGCTTCTGCTGCTGTACCACCATCGTACTCTACCTCCGTTTGCCCGCCTCGCCGGCAGGTGCCGGGGGACGTCGCCTTCTTGAAATTGTGTTCCGAATCAGAGGACGAATCGCGCGGGGGATTCGTGACCGCGTCGACCATTCCCGGTAGAAACACGGGCGGTCTAGTAGCGGCGGCGGCTCTTTTCCCTGTTCTGCGCCTTGCGGGCGTCCTCGTACTTCTTACCGGCGTACGCCGCGCCCGCGCCCAGGATCAGGGCATTGGTCGTCTTGCCCTTGGTCGCCTGCCAGACGGCGGCGGCCCCGAGGCCCATCCCGATGTTGCGCATCAGGTTCTTGTCCTTCTGACGAGCGGACTGCGCGGCGGCGGGACCGGCGAGGGCGAAGAGAGAACCGCCCATCATGGTCGCGGCGACTCCCAGTGCGGTGATCTTGCGGTGAGTAGTGCCCTTCATTGCGTTTACCCTTCTATTCCGGCAGCGGCGGCCGCCGTTTGCGTGTGAAGTTTTCGTCTCGGGCCACCCCTGGGGTGGCGTGTTGATTATCAAACGCCGACGTATGGAAATACGTGACAAAAAACGGCGCCCCGGAGCGATCAATCGCTCCGGGGCGCCGCTGTTAGATGCGTTGTTGCGCGATCTAGTACGGCTTCGAGAACCGGACGTATCCGAGTCGCTGGCCGTTGCGGACCTTGTAGTAGCCCACGCGCTTGCCGTTCTGCCACCGGTAGACGCGCCGGTAGCTGTTTTCCCTGTTCTGCGCCTTGCGGGCGTCCTCGTACTTCTTGCCGGCGTACGCCGCGCCCGCGCCGAGGACGACGGCGTTGGTCGTCTTGCCCTTCACCGCCTGATGAACCGCCGCCGCGCCCAGGCCGATGCCCAGGTTCCGCATCAGGTTCTTGTCCTTCTGGCGGGACGACTGCGCCGCCGCGGGACCGGCGATCCCGCCGACCACGGTAGCGGCGATAGCGAGAGCGGCAAGGCCGCGGGTCTGCATCGTGTTCTTCATAGAGCTCATACCTCTCCTTCAGCGGGCGTCGCACACGAGACGGCGACGCCGACAATATCGTGGCAATCTCCTGTTTCGAGTTGCCCAATAGACGAACGTTACTAAACAGTAACTTGTGACCGGCCGGGCGTAAACTCGTCAGAACACCGGTTCCGGCCGATACGCGGGAAGCCAGGGGATGATCCGGGACGCAACAGATGTGCGCGGGAATTGGTTCCGGGATAGGAACTCTTGACCGACTGTGTTATAATCCTCCTGTGCGGTTGGCGGTGGGCGGTAACGACGATGCTGCAACCCTCCCCGGGCACTCCGGCGATCCTCGGTTTCTGAAAACCTGGCCGCAACGTTACGCTGGTACTATGCTCCCATTCGACGCCTCCGCCGCTAATCAGGAACTCCTGCCCGCTTTTCGCTCCCCCAACCGCGGGCGGGGCATCCTCTCCCTCGGCTTGAGCCGCGGCGCGAGCGTGCAAAGGTGATGATGTCAGTTCGAACATTGGAGGAGGCATGGCGGCGCTTCAAGGCGCACCGGGACGTGAAGGCCCGTGCGACCATAATCGATAATTATGCCTACCTGGTAAAAATCACGGCCGGTCGCGTCGTTTCCAATCTCCCTCCGAACCTCGAGCGCGAGGACCTGTACACGGCGGGGTCGATGGGGTTGATCAAGGCCGTGGACCAGTTCGATCCGGGGCGGCAGGTCAAGTTCGAAACCTACGCCATCGCGCTGATCCGAGGCGCTATCCTCGAATCCCTCCGCGAGGAGGACTGGGTACCCCGGTCCGTACGCGAGCGGGCCAAGACCCTGGAGCGGGCGTTCCAGGAACTGGAGATCAAACTCGGCGTACCCCCGTCGGAGGACCAGGTCGCCGCCCACATGGGCGTCGCCCACGAGGACCTTGCCAGGATGCTGGCGGACGCGGGCCGCGGCAGCGTCATGTCGCTGGACGACCTGATCCTGGGTGGTGACGGCGTGGAGCGGCTGCACCTCTCCGACGTGGTGCCGGACGACGGCGCGGGGCCGCTCTCGGACGTCGAGGCGCGCGAGCGCATCCGCCAGCTAGGCGTCGCCATCGACCGCCTCCCGGAGCGCGAGAAACTCGTGATCACCCTCTACTATTATGAGGGGCTCACCTTCAAGGAGATCGGCAAGGTGCTTACCGTCTCCGAGTCGCGCGTTTACCAACTGCACACGCAGGCCGTTCTTCGAATGCGCGGTTATCTCAGCCGCGATCAGGACCTCTTCCGCACGTAGGCCGACCGGGACATCACGCGCAACTCACTCCAGATTCGGGAACGACCTCGGTCGGGTCCGGCAGCGCCCGCGAGAGGCGCGGGCCCGTCGCGCGGCGGTTCCGGTGGTAAGATAATCACGATGCGTGTCCCTCCAAGAACGTCCCGTCCCCTCGGGCTGCTCGTCTCCGTTTCCGCCGTCGGCTTCTGCCTCTCGGGCATCAGCGGTCCCGCCCCCGTCGTCCTCGCCGCCGCGCCGCAGAAGCCCGCGCAGACAAAGGCTGTCTCCGCGGACGCGAAGGCCGCCTACCAGCGGGGGATAGCGGCCTACAATCGCGGGGACGCCGCTTCGGCCCGCCGCGAGATGGAGAAGGCGGTCGCCACCGATCCCGACTACGGCGACGCGCGCGGGTGGCTGGGCTTCCTGCTCATCAACCTGAACCAGCCGGTCGAAGCGCTGCCACATCTCGAGAGGGCCGTCGTGCTCCAGCCGGGGGTGGCGGATCACTTCACCAATCTCGGCAACGCTCTGCTGCTCAAACCCGGGCGCGCGAAGGGCGATACCTCCCGGGCGATCGACATGTTCCGAAAGGCGGTCGCGCTAGCGCCCAACTCCGCCGAGGCGCACTTCAACCTCGGCTACGCCTACGCGCGCACCGCGCAACACCGCCCCGCGGCCGTCTCCTACCGCAAGGCCGTCGAACTCCAGCCGAAGGACGCCCGCGGGTGGACGAACCTCGGACAGGCGCTGTCCGAGAGCGGGGACGACGCAGGGGCCGTGCAGGCGTACCGCACCGCGGCGTCGCTGCGCCCGCAGGAAGCCGCCCTCTGGGTGCGCCTCGGTCTGGCCGAGAACCGGCGCGGCAAGGCCGGGCGGACGGGGGCGATAAACGCCCTGGAGACGGCACGCAAACTGGAGCCGAAGAACGCAGGGACGCTGCTGGCCCTCGGCCGGGCGTACGCGGAGGCCGAGCGGGCGGAGGATTCGGCCGCGGCCTTCGGGGAGGCGGCGGACCTGCTCGCGGAGCAGCAGAGCCCGGACCCGACCGCGCGCTACAACCAGGGAGTCATGCTCGCCTCGGCCGGGAAGTACCCCGAGGCGCTGGTCGCTTACGAGAAGGCGCTGCTCGTCAAGCCCGACTACTACGACGCGCTGGTGAACGCCGGGTTCGCGCTCTACCGCATGGACAAGCTGCCCGAGGCGATCGCGCGGTTCACGGAGGCGACGAAGGCGAAGCCCGACACCGCGGTCGCCTGGACCAACCTGGGGCTCGCGCACGCGAAGAGCAAGGACCCCGCGGCCGCCCTCGCGGCGTGGCGCAGGGCCGTCGAACTGGACCCGAAGGACTACGCGACCCGCGACTACGTGGCCGGGCTGCTCATGGAGCAGGGCAAGCACGACGACGCGATAGCCCTGTACCGCCAGATGGCCGCGCTTCGCCCGAAGTCCGGCGCGCCTCACAACGCCCTCGGGCTCGCGTACCAGAGGAAGGGTGACCTGGACCGGGCGTTCGCCGCCTTCCGCGAGTCGACGCGACGCGACCCGAAGTTCGCCCCGGCATACAACAACCTCGGGGTCTGTTACGAGAAGCGCGGGCAGTTCCCGGAGGCCGTGGCGCAGTACCGGAAGGCCCTCGCGCTCGACCCGAACCTCGCCGACGCCCGCCAGAACCTGGCGCGGTACACCCGGCGGGACAAAGCCACCCCCGCAGCCGCCGGGGGGAAGGGGCAGTCGCCCGCGGTCGGCGGCGGACCCGGGCGCTGAGGCCAGCGAACGCTACGGCGATGACCATTGTTGGCCTGCTCGTCAACACCACCAAGCCGGCCGCCCTGGAGGCGGCGCGCGTGGTCGCCGCCCGCCTTGCGAGCCTGGGAATCCCCGCGCTCGCCCTCGATTCCGTGGCCGCGGAACTCTATCAGGCGGGCTGCCGCACCGTCCCCGACGGCGAGCACCTGGCGCGCGAGTCGGATTTCGTGCTCGTCTTCGGCGGCGACGGCACGTTCCTCTCGGCTGCGCGCCTCATCGCCCCCTTCGACACGCCGCTGCTCGGCGTCCACCTCGGCCACTTCGGATTCCTTACCGAGGTGGCCCCGGAGAACCTCTTGTCGTCGCTGGAACAGGTCCTCGCGGGGGAGGGGCGGGTCGAAGTGCGGTCCATGCTGGAGGGCACGGTCTACCGCAACGGCGCGAGCGACCCCGCGGAGTGCGAGTCGCTGGTCGGAATGAACGACGTGGTGATCGCGAGCGGCGCGGTCCGGATGGTCCACGTCCGCACGACGATCGGCGGCGCGGACGTGGCGACCTACGCGGCGGACGGCGTGATCGTCGCCTCGCCCACCGGGTCCACCGGTTACTCCCTCTCGGCAGGCGGCCCGCTCGTCCACCCGACCGCCCCGGTGTTCGTCGTCACGCCGATCTGCCCGCACACGCTGAACGCCCGCGCGCTCATCGTCCCCGACACGGAGACGGTCGAACTCTCCATCGAGGCGAACCGTCCGGACACCAGCGGCGTCGTCAGCGTGGACGGCCAGATCGAACTGCCGCTCGCCGCCGGGGACCGCGTGGTCGTGCGGCGCGCGCCGCACAGCGTGCGCCTGCTCCGGCTCGGCGGGCCGACGTTCTACCAGAAGATACGGGACCGGTGGCGCTATGGCGAGCGGTCTGCACCCTGACGAAGGCCGGATCGACGACGTCCTGCGCCGCGTCGCCGCGCTGACCGGGCGGCGTCCCGACGGGTTCGAGCGCGTGGGCGGCGGCTACACGCCCGCCCTGCGCCTTCGAGTCCGCCTCGCGGGCGGCCGCAGCGTCTTTGCCAAGGCGGCCGTGAGCGGGGACACCGCCGACTGGCTCCGCACTGAGTACGCGGTCTACTCCGCCCTCGGGCCGCGCCGCGACTTCCTGGCCCGCGTGGAGGGCTGGAGCGACGAGGGAGACGGCGACCTGCCCGTCCTGCTGCTGGAGGACCTCGACCCGGACGCGGGGCACCACTGGCCGCCGCCGTGGCGGTCCGGGGACGTCGAGCGGGTGCGCGCGTCGCTGGATCAGGTGTACGCGTGCGGCCCCGTCGCGCCCGGAGGGCTTCGACAGATGCGCGACCTGTGGGAACGGTTCGCGGGCTGGCGGGACGTGGCGCAGGACCCCGCGCCCTTCCTCTCGACCGGTCTTTGTTCGCGTGCCTGGCTGGAACGCGCGCTGCCCCTGCTGCTCGACGCCGAGAAGCGGGCGGACGCTAAGCTGGACGGGACGGACCTGTGCCACATGGACACGCGCAGCGACAACGTCTGCCTGACCGCGGACGGCCGCGCCGTGATCGTGGACTGGAACTGGGCGAGTATCGGGAGCCGGACGGCTGACCTCGCGGGATGGCTGCCCAGCCTGCACGCCGAGGGCGGGCCGCGGCCTGAGTCCATCCTTCCCGGCGAGGACGCGCTGCCCGCGCTGTACGCGGGCTACTGGGCGTCCCGGGCGGGGCTGCCGCCGCCGCCCGGCGCGCCGCGCGTACGCGAGGTCCAGCGATTCCAGCTTTCCGCCGCGCTCCCGTGGGCCGCGCGCGCCCTGGGCCTGTCCGAACCCGACGGGGATGGGTAGAATCAAAGGGACACCGCTTACCATCCCGCGGAGGAGACGATAGAGCGCAATGGACATAAAGCCCGAAGACCTGCCGGTGAAGGTGGAAAAGCCCTGGGGCTACGAGATCTGGTACGCGTGGACTGACCAGTACGTCGGCAAGATCATCCACGTCGATAAAGGCCACAAACTCTCGCTCCAGTACCACAACGAAAAGGACGAAACCAGCTACCTCCTGAAGGGCAGGATGCTCCTGACCAAGGGAGCGTCGGAGGACGCGCTGACGGTCACGGAGATCGGCGAGGGGCACCAGTGGCGCAACCGCCCGCGCGAGATCCACACCATTGAGGCGGTCGAGGACAGCGACGTACTGGAGGTCTCCACGCCGCACCTGGAGGACGTCGTGCGGCTCAAGGACTTCTACGGGCGCGAGGGGACCAACGCCCCGTAATTTCGGCAAGCCGGGCGAACAGACGTTTTGCGAGCCGCGGCCTTCCACGGGTATAATCCCGTGGAAGGCCGCGGGCGTTTCGCGCCGGGGCGGCCACGCTTCACCAACCTACACCCATGCTCACCGAACTCTCCGTCGAGAACTTCGCCCTCGTTGAAAAAGTGCGCCTGCCGTTCGGCCCCGGGCTCAACATCCTCACCGGCGAGACCGGCGCGGGCAAGTCGATCCTCCTGGACGCGCTCGGGATGGTGCTCGGGGAGCGGACCGGCGCCGAGTCGATCCGCCACGGCGCGGACCGGGCGCGCGTCGAGGCGGTGTTCGCGGTGGACGACGGCGACGAGCGTCTGCGCGAGGTCCTGGAGGCGGCGGGCGTGGAGGTCGAGGACGGCGTCCTCCTGCTGTCGCGCGAGCTGAGCGCGGCGGGGAAGAGCGTCGTCCGGATCAACGGCCGCCCGGCGACGGTGGGAATGCTGAAGTCCGTCGGCGACGCCCTGGTGGACATCCACGGACAGCACGAACACCAGTCGCTGCTCGCCGTGGAGCGGCACGCCGACATCCTCGACGCCTGGTGTGGGCCGAAGGCGCTGGCGCTGAAGGCCGGGGTCGCCGCGGCGCACGCGCGGGCGCAGGAGGCGGCGCGCGAGCTGGCCGCCCTGCAGCACGACGCCCGGGAGCGGGCGCGCACGCTGGACCTGCTCGCGTTCCAGCGCGACGAGATCGACGCCGCCGCGCCGAAGGTGGACGAAGAGGAGGAACTTCTGGCCGAGCGCATCCGGCTCGGGAGCGCCGAGAAGCTGTTCGCGGCGGCGGCGGGCGCGTACGACGCCCTGACCGGCGGCCCCCGCGAGACAGGCGGCGCGCTGGACGGGCTCGGCAAGGCGGTCGCGGAGATAGAGCACGCCGCGAAGCTGGACGAGCGCCTGAACCCGCTGCTCGAATCGCTCCAGAATGCCCTGTACGTCGCCGAGGACGCCGCCCGCGAGGTGCGCAACTACCGCGATGGGGTGGAGTTCAACCCGGACCGCCTGGAGCAGATCGAGACGCGCCTCGACACACTCAAGACTCTCAAGCGCAAGTACGGCGACACCTTGGAGGAGGTGCTCCGCTACCGCGAGGAGATAGGGGGGCGCCTGGAGACGCTCGAGAACGCCGAAGAGCGGATCGCGCTTCTGACCGTGGAAGTGGAGCGCACCCGGGGCGACCTCGCCGCGGCGGCTGCGAAGCTGACGAAGGCGCGCAAGCGGGCGGCGGAGCCGTTCGCCGCTGCGATCATGAAGGAGTTGGCCGACCTGGCGATGGGGGCGACCCGGTTCGCGGTCCCGGTCGAGCCGCGCGCGCCGACGGCGAGCGGGGCCGACGCCGTCGAGTTCCTCATCTCTCCGAACCCGGGCGTCCCGCTCAAGCCGCTGGCGAAGATCGCGTCCGGCGGCGAGATCAGCCGCGTCATGCTCGCCATGAAGTCGGTCCTGGCGCGGACCCACTCCGTGCCCTCGCTGATCTTCGACGAGATCGACAGCGGCATCGGCGGGCGCACCGGGACCGTACTGGCGGAGAAGCTGCACGCGCTCTCCGGCACGGCACAGGTGCTCTGCATCACCCACCTGCCGCAGATCGCCGCCCGCGGCGACCGCCACTTCAGCATCGAGAAGCGGGCGGAGAAGAACCGCACGGTCGTCACGGTCTGCACCCTCGGCCCCGACGAGCGCGTCCAGGAGATCGCCCGGATGCTCGGCGGGGCCGCCAGCGACACCGTCCTCCAGCACGCCCGCGAGATGCTCGCGACGAAGTAAGGGGTCAGGGGACGCCGGGGACGAGGCGCAGGACGCCCGCGGCCTCGTCGGCGTCCTGCGGCCCGAAGTCGGCGTTTGTGCGCCCGGCCGCGAGGCGGCCCAGCTTCGTCCGCGCGATCCGCACTCGCAGTCCGCCCCACACGCGCACCGAGACCTCAGTCGCGTCGCCGCCGACGGCCACGCGCGCCACTAGGCAGTTCGCCGCCGCGTCCCAGGTCAGCGCGAGGGTGTCGCCCTCCCGCCAGCCCAACCGCGCGACGTGGCGGCGGGACACGGGCAGCGCCCCGTCGCTCCGCACGGACGAACGGGCGCGCTGCTGCCGCGCCGCGGCCGACGACGCGCCCGCCCCACGGAGGAGGTCACGGGCGCGCGCCGCGAAAGGGGAGAGCGGCACCCCCGCCGCGACGACGTCGTCGAGGCTGCGGGCGCGGTCCGGCGCGACCGGCGGGGCTGCCGCCTGGTCGCGGGCGTCGTAGTCGTCCTCAGAGTCCTCGTCGTGCAGGTACAGGTACGCCTGCGCCGCCTTCGCACCGCCGTCCGCGGCCACCGGTATCAGGGCGCGCCGGTAGTCGAAGAGCCCCATGAGACCGCTCTCCCACAGCGCGCGCACCACCTCCGCCACTTCGCGGTGCCGTACGGGATAGCTGCGCGCCTTCAGCGCGTTGCTGACGTCTATCGCCGTGAACGGCTCCCGCCGCGTCAGCCGTTCGCGCACGACGCCCTCCGTGAGCGCCACGACTGCGTCCGTCTCCGCCCGGGTCCTGTCCGGGAACGCCCCGCCCCTGCTGCTGCCTCTGTTCATCTTCGCACTCCTCTCATCGTGGGTATATAAGGGCACTCGGTACGGAAAAACCGGTCCGGAAGTGCGAACGCTTTTCATCAGTTTTTAACATCGGGGCGCTATAACGGTAAGCAGAAACGTGTACGTCCGGCGGCATCACCGCGCCGGTGGATCGGGAGGAAGAAGTTAGATGAACCGACCAACCTGGCGGGGGGAGTCCCGCGTCCGAACCTCGCTGCTGACCCTGGCACTGCTCGCACTGCCCGCGATGGCCCACGCGGACCTTACCATCGTCGCGGACGTCACGGCGGGTTCGCGGATGGGCGGCGGCGCTCCGGAGGCTGCACCGGCCCCGCAGCCGCAGGGCGCGAAGCAGACCATTACGACCTATTACAAGGGCCGCAAGGCGCGCACCGAAGTCAAGGGCGGCGCGGTCACGATCTACGACGCGGACGCGGGCAAGGTCTTCCGCCTGGACCCGGCCCGAAAGACCTACACGGTCGCAGCCCTGCGCGACGTCCTGGACGGCAAGGACCTCGGGGGAATGTTCGGCGGCGGCGGCGGTCGCTTCGGCGGCGGCGGCCCCGGGGGATTCCCCGGTGGCGGCGGCGGGCCGGGCGGTGACGGCGGCGGTTTCCGGCGCGAGCGCGGCGACCGGGGCACTGGCGGCGGCGGTGGGGAAGGCGGCAATGCCGGCGAGACCGTGGAGCGCCGGGAACGCCGGGAGCAGTTCCGCTTCGGCGGCCCCGGCGGACAGGACCCGAACGACCCCGCCACGCGGGCACGCTTCGAGCAGTTCCGCGCCCAGATGCAGCAGCAGGTGCAGCAGTTCGTCAGCGGTATTTCGTACGCGACGACGCTGACCATGACCGAGAACGCCGAGCGCAAGACGGTCGCCCAGCAGGAGGCCCAGCGGGTGGACCTCAAGGGCGAGATGAAGATCAACCTTCCCGCGGGCGGCTTCCCCGGCGGCGGACGCTTCGGCGGTGGCGGCGGGCAGAACGGCGGCAACCGCGGCGGAACCGCCGCGCCGCAGGTCCCCGGGACGCAACTGGAGGGGGAAGTCTGGGTGGTGCGCGGCAACGTCTTCGCGCACCTTCCCGACAACGGGCGGCTGGGACTCTTCCCCAGCACCGCGATCCTGAACGGCCCGGGGGCCGCGGCGATCGCCAAGTCCCTCTCGGACCGGATGGTCAAGGCGAGCGCGGTCCCGGTCGCGCTTACCCTGCGCGCGAAGCGCTCCTTCCCGGGACGCCAGGGACGTCCCAACGGCGATCAGGGTGGTCAGGGCGGCGGCGGCGAGACCCGCGAGATGGTGCAGACGACCGAGATGCTGGTGACCGCGCTGAGCCCGGCGGTTCTCCCGGACACCCTGTTCGAGGTGCCCGCCGACTACACGGACGCGACGCCGGGCCAGGCGGCCCGACCGGCGGCGGCGGGGGCGGCGCAGCCGCAGCGGCGCTAACGCGACGCGTTTGCGGGACTGTGGGCGGGGCGGCATGGGCCGCCCCGCCCGCGCTTTTTCAGGCCGAGGCTGCCGTGCGGACGGCCTCTCGCAGTTTCGGACCGAGGCCCCGGAAGTCGTCGAGCACTCCGGCGTCCAGGGCGTCCCGGAGCGCGTCCAGGCTTTCGATGCCGTACTCGGCGTACAGGCGGCGCGCCGTCAGCGCGCCGAGGCCCGGCAGGCGGGTCATCTCCAGCACCGAGAGCGGCGGCGGGACGAACCCGTCGCCACTCTCGCGCGTCTTGCGAGTCGTGCCGGTCTCGACCAGCTCCCCGATGATCCCCGCCACCGTCTCCCCGACGCCCGGTATCTCGCGCAGCCGTCCCTCGCGGTGGAGCGCGACGACGCTTTCGGGCATCCGGGAGACCGCGTACGCCAGTTTGGGGTACCGGGCGGCGTGGCTCGGCTCGTAGCCGCCGACGACAAGGTAGTCCGCAAGCTCCTTGAGCAGCCCGGCGACCTCGTCGTTGCGCCGCCACCGCGTGCGCCCCTTCTCGTCCGTGTAGGACGTATCTTCGTCCATTACGCGTTCCGGGTCATCTTGCCCTTGTCGGCGGCCTGGGCGTTCCGGCGGGACTCCTCCTTCGCGGCGGCCATCTCCTCGACCGTTTTCGTGTGGAGGCGGGCCGAGCCCTGGAAGCCGACCATGCGGGGGACGCGGGTGCCGTTCGCCTCGGCCTCGGCGAGGCGGGCCGCCGCCGCGTCCACGGAGCCGTTCGCGCGGTACTGTGGCAGCCACTCCGCCTGCGCCACCAGCATCTCGTCGGTCATCTGCCAGACCTCCTCCGGGTCGCAGACCGCGCCGACGAGCGGGTCGTGGAGCATCGCCAGCTTCAGGAGGTTTACGTCCGCGCGGACCGCGGCCTCGACTGCCATCTGCTGCACGCGGACGCTGGCCGAGCAGGTCGCGGCGCAGCCGAGCGGCAGGTCGCCGACCGTCGGGATCGAGATGCCGTTGCCGTCCACGTAGCCGGGCACCTCGATGATGCAGCCGTCCGGCAGGTTCGTAATGTGCCCCCGGTTGACGACGTTGAAGTGGCCGCGGTAGAGCCTGCCGGTCTCCAGGCCCTCGATGATGTAGGAGCCGTGCTCCTCGCTGCGCTTCTCCGGTGCGAACTTCGGCGGATCCTGGGTCATCCAGTTCGGGAAGTCGGTCTCGAACCAGTTGCGACCCTCGGTGCAGACGCGCAGGTAGCCGCCGGTCTCGCCGTTGATCCAGCTCGAAAGGTCGATCCACTTCTCGATCTGGTCGAGCCGCTTGCGGTACCAGGGCAGGTACTCCGAAAGGTGCCCGTTCGATTCCGTGGAGTAGTAGCCGAACCGCCTGAGGACGTCGATGCGCACCTTCTCCGTGGTCGGGAACGTCGGGTGCGCGGCGAACAGGTCGTAGAGCTTGGGGACAAGGTCGATGCCGCGCCAGACCGCCCGGGTGCACCACGTCTGATGGTTGATGCCCGCGAAGACGAAATCAATGTCGCCCCGGCGGACCTTCTCGTCCTCGCCGATCATCCCTTCGCGCTTCGCCCAGTGCTCCACCGCGCTCGCGATCTGGTGCTGCGCGCCCTGGACGCCGTGGCAGAGGCCGACGGTGGGGACGCCGCCGTACTGGTTCGCGGCCCAGGTGAGCATCGCCATCGGATTCGAGTAGTTGAGCAGCAGCGCGCCGGGCTTCGCGACCTCGCGGATGTCCCTGCAGAAGTCGAGGATGGCGGCGATGCCCCGCTGGCCGTACATGATGCCGCCCGCGCAGATGGTGTCGCCGACGCACTGGTCGATGCCGTACTGGAGGGGGATGTCGATGTCGGTCGCGAACGCCTCCAGGCCACCCTGCCGGATCATGCAGAGTACGTAGTCGGCGTCGGCGATGGCGGAGCGCCGGTCCGTGGTCGCCTCCACCTTCGCGGGCAGGCCGTTCGCCTCGATGTCGCGCCGCGCGAGCCGCGTGACCATATCCAAATTCTGCTCGGAGATGTCGGTGAAGGCGAACGTGGTGTTGGCGAACTCGGGAACGGTCAGCAGGTCGCCCATCAGGCGGCGCGTGAACCCGATGGAGCCCGCGCCGATCATGGCGATCTTCAGCGGCTCACTCCGGCGCTTCGATACGGGGGTCGATTCTGGCATCGCGGCAACTTCCTCGGAACGTCGTTACCCCGCCGGGTGTTCCCGGCGGAGCGGTTCGGGCGCGATTAAAGTACGGCGCGCAGACCGCTCATCCCTCCGGGCACAGGAAGAAGTAGGGGCACGACGGGCAGTCGGTCGGCTCGGCCGGGGCGGGGTCGAACACCCGCAGCTGGATGCCGCGCAGGGCGCGGTCGTACCCGGCGAGGTGCTTTTCCCGCTGGCGGGGCTTGTTCGGCGCGGCCAGGACGGTGTCGTTCTGCAGGTAGCGGACGCTGACCTTGACCTTCCCGCCCGTCGCCGCCTGCAGCAGCGAAAGGCGCGGGTCCTGCGGCGCTTCGCCGGTCGCCTCCCCGTCCCTCGGGGGGCGGCGGAACGTCTGCACCTCGACCGAGGAGAGGTCCGGCGCGGCGGCGTCCGGGCGCACCGAGATCGTGCCGCTCGGCAGTGCCACAGTGAGCAGCGGCGGCTCCGCCTCCTCGCCCGCCCCGCCGGGCCGCCGCCCGGGCGTCGGCGCGGGCTGCTCGGCCTCCGGCGCGGTTGCGCGGTCGCGCGCCCGGCCCTCCACGGCGCGGTCGGCGGCGGCCCGGTAGAGGTCGTGCAGGGGGTGCTCGGCGGAGGGGCCGTGCTCCTCCCAGCGGCGGTCGAGCGAGGCGCGCGGGTCCTCCTCGGACAGGGCGGCCTGCACCGCCCGTTTGAACGCTCCGTAGGCCGAACGCTCGCCGCCGCGCAGGTTCTGCACGCGCTCGTAGTAGTAGCGGCGCGGGCAGCGCAGCCACAGCTCCGCGTCCGCGGCATCGGTCACGACTGTCGCCTCTCCGAACTCTCCTGCGGCGGGCGCGGCGGGCGACGTCTCGCCCGGCACCTCTGCGGGAGTGAACGCGGCGTGCGTCCACTCCTCGCGAACGACGCCCGGCGCGGCGGCGATATTGCCCAAGAGCGGCGACGGTGCCGCCGCGCGTTTGTTGTACTTTTCCGCCCGCGAAAGGACCAGGTGGTCGCGCGCGCGGGTAAGTGCCACGAAGAAGAGGCGCTCCTCTTCCTCGTCCACGCCGTCCCGGTCCCCTGCCTCGGGTGGCGCGGCGGCGAGCGCGTCCGTGAGGGGCACCGGCGGCAGGAGCGACGGGCCGGGACGCGCGGGGAACTTCCCGGCCGAAAGATTCGGCACGAAGACCACCGGGAACTCCAGGCCCTTCGCCGCGTGGACCGTGAGCATCCGGACGGCATCGGCATTCTCCGCCGCGCGCCCCGGGTGACTGAGGTCGCCGCCGAGACGCGCCATGCGGCGCAGGTGCGCCAGGAACGCCCGTCGCGGCTCTTCGCTCGGCTCCAGCACGACCGCGCTGCGCTCCCGGAAGGCGCGGGCGATCCCCAGGAAGGCGGCGACCCCGGCCGGGTCGGTCAGTGACCGGGCGCGGCCCGGCTGCCCCCAGAGCGCCTCGGTGAGGAAGTCGTAGGCGTCGCCGGAGTAGGGGAGGCCGTCCGGCATATCGGAAAAGCGCGCCCGCGCCGGTCCGTCCGGCTCGCAGGCGCGGGCGAGCAACAGCACCAGGTCCCGGACGTCCGGGCTCTGGAGCAGGTCGTTCTCGCCGCCCGTCCCGGAGGCCACGGAGATGCCGCGCTCGAGGAGCAGCGCGCGCAGGGCGCGCGCCTGCCCGCGGGTGCGGCAGAGGACGGCCATGTCGCCCCACGCGTACCCGTCGTCGCGGAACGCCCGCATCTTGCGCGCCATGCCGTCGGCCTGCGCCGCTTCGTCCTGAGCGACGGCGACGACGGCCGGCGCGTGGGGCAGGGGGGAGTCGGCCGCGGGTGACGCCGCCGCCGAAGGGTCGCGCCGCGCCGGGTCCCAGGTGTGCGCGCCCTCGCCGGAGGCGACGCCGAACAGGGCGACCAGGTGCGGGCGGGAGCGGTAGTTGACCGCGAGCTCCGCGCGCCGCCCCCCCGGGAAGTCGGTCTCGAACGCGGAGACGTTGGCGGGGGACGCGCCCCGGAAGGCGTAGATCGCCTGCCGCAGGTCCCCGACCAGCCACAGGCCCGCGCCCTCGCCGCCGCCCAGCGCCTGCACGAGCCGCGCCCCCGCGCGGTTGACGTCCTGGTACTCGTCCACGAGGACGTGCTGCCAGCGGGCGCGCTCGGCGGCGCGCACCGTCTCGTCCTCCTCCAGCAGGCGCAGCGCGCGGTACACCAGGTCCGAGAAGTCCAGCGCCCCCCGCTCGCGCAGCAGTGCCTCGTAGGCCGCGTAGACCTGCGCGACCTCGGCCAGCTTGACGTCGCCCGCCGCCTCGGCCCGCGCCCGGAACTGCTCGGGCGTCAGCATCTCCTCCTTGGCGCGCCCGATGGCCCGCAGGATGTCCGGCAGGGGGAAAGACGGATCGTGCAGGTAGCGCAGCGCGTCCAGTCCGAGCGACCCCGCGCGCTTCTCCAGCAGCGCGAAGGCGTCCACCGGGGAGAGTAGGACCGGCGCGGGCGGCAGGCCGGCCTCGCGCCAGTAGCGGCGCAACAGGTCGAGGCCGTAGGCGTGGAAGGTGCTGATGGCCGCCCGCCGGGCGACGCCCGGCGCGACCGCCCCGATCCGCTCGCGCATCTCCTCCGCGGCCTTTCGGCTGAACGTCAGCGCGAGCAGGTTCTCCGGCCGCACGCCCATCTCGCGCGTGAGGTAGAGGACGCGCGCGGTGAGGGTGCGGGTCTTCCCGGTGCCCGGCCCCGCT
>DATLHN010000132.1:0-3639 GCA_035539875.1 Armatimonadaceae bacterium | reverse complement strand
CTCCATGGGAACGGTCGACATATGCGCTGTGCCTACCTTCCGCGGCCTCCGCCGCCGCCACCACCACCGCCGCCGCCGCGACCGCCGCCGCCGCCGCCGAAGCCGCCGGGCCCTCTGCCACCGCCCGCGAACGGGCTGCCCTGCGTCGCCGTCGTGGTGGCCGGCTCAATCGTCTGGGTGATGACGCTGTCGCCCACCTTGAGGCCGCTGAGGACCTCCAGGCGCTCATTACCCTCCAGGCCGATCTCGACGCCGACGCGCTTCTTCTCCACGCCGACCAGCGTGCCCGGTTCGGGCTCCTCGCCGGTCGTCGGGTCCTTGGGGGCGGGCGTGCCGCCGGTGGCCACCTCGACGTACTTGCCGTCGTCGTCCTCGCGGACCGCTTCGAGCGGAACGTAGACGACGTCGGCCTTATCGTCGATGACGAACTCGCAGGTGGCGTTCATGCCCGGCTTGAGCAGGCGGAACGTCGCCGTGGAGTTGTCGATCTCGACGCGGACGTGGATCGTAGTCACGTTCTGCTCTACCAGAGCCTGCGGATCCACGCGAATGACCTTGCCCTCGAACGGGACGCCGGGGTAGGCGTCGATGGCCACATCGACCTTCTGCCCGACGTCGATGCTCGCGATGTCGGTCTCGTCGACGCTGACGTCGACGAACATGCGCGCGATGTCGCCGATCTGGACGATGCTCGTCCCTTGGGCGGCGACGCCCAGGCTGGAAGAAATGATCGTCCCTTGCTCGACGTACTTCAGGAGGACGATGCCGTCGGCGGGCGCGCGGATGATCGTCCGGTCCAGCGTGGTCTGTGCGTTGATTCGGGACGCCTCGGCCCGGGCGATAGACGACTGAGCCTGATTGACGTCGAACTTGCGGATCACGTTGTTGGCCCGGTTCGCCCTCGCCTGGTCCACGGCGACGCGGGAGCGCATTACCTGCGCTTCAGCCTGGCGGACTGCCGCTTCGGCCTCGCGGACCGCGTTCTGGCGGTTGGCAATGTCGATCCGGCCCGCCTTCGCGCTTTCGAGCGCGGCACGGCTCTGATTGACGCGCTCGTCGGCGGACGCGATCGACGCGGCAAGCTCCGCGTCCACGGTGTCGAGTTTCGCCTTGGCGGAGTTGAATTGGGCCTGAGCGACCTCCAGGTTCGCCTGCGCCGTGTCCACCGCCTGCTGGGAGACGAAGCCCTTGGTCACCAGGCTCTTCTGGCGGTCCAGGTTCAGGCGGGCGTTCTCCAGGTTGGCAGCCGCCTGCTCGGACGACGCCTTCGCCGCCGCGAGCTGCTGCGGGGTCGTAGAGTCCAGCTGCTTTCGCTGCTTGACGGCCTGCTGGTACGACGCCTCGGCGCTCGCGATGGCGGTGCGGGTGAGTTCCGGCTGTGCCGAGGCCTGCTGGCGCGAGGTGGCGAGGCGGGCGCGGGAGGCGGTAAGGCTGGCCTCCGCCGAGCGAAGGCTGGCCTCCGCGTCCCGGACCGCGATCGCGCTCTGCTTGACCTGGAGTTGCCAGGACTGCTCGCTCTGGCTCTTGCGGGCGCGGGCCGACTCCTCGTCCGCCTGGGCCGTGTTGAGGGAAAGCTGGACGTCGAGCGGGTCCACCTTCGCCAGGATCTGCCCGCGCTTCACCTCGCTGCCGACGTCGACCGCCAGGAGCGTAAGCTCGCCCCCGGCGCGGGCCTTGATGTCGACGACGTTCCAGGGCTGGATCGTGCCGCTCGACGAGACGGTCTTGCGGACCTGCCCCGTCTCCACTTTCGTCACCTTATACTGAGTCACGCCCGCGCCCTTGCCGGCGGCGCGAGCGCGATAGCCCAGGAAGACGAGAACCGCCGCGAGTACGGCGACGCTGGCGATGATGATGACTTTCCGGTTCATAGGCCCGATCCTGACCGTACTGCGTTTCTACTGTGCGTGCGCGTGAATCTGCCGATGCTCTCTGGGTGTCTGGGAGCGCACTTACAGGGTATCGGTCTAAGATTAAAACAAGATTAAACGTGCGGAAAAGAAAAATGCCCCGGCGGAGGGTTCCGCCGGGGCCAGTCATTGGATGAGGAGTAGAGTACTCGGAGACACCACGATCGTCCCGCGTACGCCTTAAGGATGCCACGTTTCTCGCCGCGGCGAATCCCCCGAACGGCGTATTCGCCGCGTCAGGCGTCGCGCAGGAGCGTCGGAAGTGCGTCCGCCCCGGCTGCGGCAGCGTTGCCGTCGAGCAGGCGCGGGTAAGCGTTCGCGCACGCGGGGCAGTAGTGCCGGGTGGAACCGCCGTCGGCCACGAATACCCAGCCGAGGATGGCCGCCGCGCCGCGGGCCGGTCGGGTGCTACTGAGCGCGACGGGAAGCGACGCACGCGCGGGACAGCCGCAGGCATCGACGCCCGGGCCGTCGCACAGCACTTCTTTGCCGTTCCGCAGGTAACTCATGTCGCGCCCCTTCCTGTGTGGTACAGGCATTATCCGGCGCGACAGGTTCCGGCGAATCCGCCCTATGGCGGATTCTCCTATCGGTGGTGACCCGACTCCGAAGACGTCATGCCGTTGCGGGCCGCCCAGACGGCGGCCTGGACGCGGTCCGAGACGCCGAGCTTCCCGAGGATGTGTTCGACGTGCGTCTTTATGGTACTCTCGGCCACGAAGAGCACGGAGGCGATGTCCCGATTGTTGAGACCGGTGGCGACCAGTCGCAGTACTTCGGCCTCGCGCTCGGTGAGCGGTTCGATCAGCTCCGGCGCGCCCTTCGCGGCGTCGCTGATCCCGCGAAGCGAGCGAACAAGCTCCTGCGCGGACAGAAGGAGCTCGCCATCCGCGACCGCCCGGAGCGCTTCCAGGAGTTCGTCCAGGTGAATCCCCTTGAGCAGGTAGCCGGCCGCGCCGCCCGCGACGGCGCGGGCCATGTAGGTCGGGTTGTCGTACGTGGTCAGCATCACGACCGCCGTGCGCGGGTGTTCCCGCTTGATCTCCTGGAGGGCATCCAGGCCGTCGCCGCCCGCCATCCGTATGTCGAGAAGCACCAGATCCGGGCGCGCCTCGCGGACAACGTCCACGGCGCGCTTCCCGGACGACGCCTCGCCGACGACCGAGAATTCGGTGTCCTCCAGCATAGACCGGACGCCCCCGCGCCAAATGTCGTGGTCGTCCACCAGGACCACCCGCACGGTGCGGTTCAGCGGTTCGCGCCGTTTGGCGGACGGCGTTTGCTCTTCAACATCACTCATCGGGGGAAGCGGGCTCCTCGCTCGTGCCGGTTTCCAGTGCCGGGAAGACCGCCCGTATGAGCGTGCCGCTCCCGGGCTGGCTCGCCAGCTCGTACCGGCCTTCCATCAGCCGAACTCGTTCTATCATGCTGTGCAGGCCCACGTGCCCGCTGGCGTCGACCGGAAGGAGGTCAGCAGCGAAGCCGATTCCCCAGTCCCGCACCTCGAGCGTCAGGACCGGCCCGGCCATCGCCTCCTCCGCGGGTTTGTGCATCAGGAGGAGCCGGACCCGGTCGGCCCGGGCGTGCTTTCGGACGTTCGTCAGCGCCTCCTGGGCGACGCGGTAAACGGCGGTCTCGAGGGACTTGTCGAAGCGACGCCCGGCGACGTTGTGTACGAACCCCGCCTCCGACCAGCCCGCCCGCGCCTTTTCCTCGGTGATCAGCTGCT
>DATLHN010000131.1:0-17383 GCA_035539875.1 Armatimonadaceae bacterium | reverse complement strand
TCTCGAAAAGCGTCTTCGGCATCGGCGTACTCCTGAAAGAACCGCGGTATGCCGTTATTATAGGCTTGCCCGACTGCCCCCGTCCAGCATATACTTCTAATCAGAACGATAGACAGGACCTATGGAAAGACACTTACCCTTTCCTTTCGCGGCCTTCCCCACCCTTTCCACCGGGCGACTGTACCTTCGGGAGATGGTCGCGGCGGACGCGGAAGCGATCTTCCGCATACGGGGCGACTACGAGGTCACGCGGCTGAACATCGGACCGGCGTACGCAAGCGTGGACGAGGCCCGCGCGCTGGTCGAGCGGATGGAGCGGCTGTACGCACAGGGCAAGGAGCTGCGGTGGGGCATCACCCTCCGCGAAGAGGGCGACGGCGCTCCCGTGGTCGGCATGATCGGCTTCAACGAATGGAACCGGCAGGACCGCCGGGCGAGCGTCGGGTTCGACCTCGCGCGGGCCCGTTGGGGCCAGGGGATCATGCGAGAGGCGCTCGGCGCGGTCCTTCGTTTCGGGTTCGAAGAGCTGGGCGTGAACCGCGTCGAGGCGGATACGAGCGCGGAGAACGCCCGGTCGATACGTCTTCTGGAGTCGCTGGGATTCGTCCGCGAGGGCTGCCGGCGGGAGCAGTACTTCGACGAGGGCGCATTTCACGACCTCTACCTTTACGGCCTGCTGCGCCGCGAGTGGGAGGGGGCGTCGGCGGCAGCAGAACGGACCGCCGCCGACGCCTCGTGAGCGCGAGGGTTTACGCGAGCGATTCGAGATGACGCAGGGTCTCCTCGGCGTCCTTGCCGCCCGCCTTCGCGTGGGCGAGGAGCGGGATGCCGTGCGGGCCGGGGGTCTTGAGGGCGTCCGGGAACGCGGCGAGCGCGGCGCGGACGACCTCGGTGCGCCCGAGCATCGCCGCGGCGAACAGGTCGAGGCGCGCGCCGCGCTCCAGGAGGTACAGGGCGATGTCGCGGCGGCCCATGTGCGCCGCACCGCCCAGCGCCGTCTCGAAGTCGCCGCCGCCCCAGTCCCAGGTGGCGTTGACGAGGCGCGGCTGCTCGGCAAGCATCGCCTTTACCTTGTCGAGGTCGCCGTGAGCCGCGCCGACGAACGCCTTGACGAGGTCCGGGGCGAGGGGTGGGCCCTTGTCGATCTTTTTCTTCGGCGGGGCGTCGCCCCGGTCCGAAGGCGTCTGTGCTGCTGCCATAGTCTCTGCCGCTCCGCCCGCCGCGCAGGCGGTCACGGCGACTCCGGTAAGAAAGAACTGTCGTCGGTCCATCGCAGCGGACTTCTCCCCTCGGGGTTAGAATCGCGAACGCACTCAGGGTAGCAGGGGTCGGATCCGGTACGCTTCTTCAAAATCACCTGGTTCAGCCGGGCGCGACGCGGGCCGCCGGTGGGAACCGGTGCTCCCGGCGGTAGCGCTCGGGGGACAGGCCGAAGCGGCGCGCGAACAGGCTGCTGAACGACCCGAGACTGACGAAGCCGACGCACAGGCAGACCTCGGTCACGGTCAGGTCGGTAGCGAGGAGCAGGCGGCGGGCCTCCGCGAGCCGCCGCTCCGTCAAATACTGGTGCGGGGACTGCCCGAAGAGGGCTTTGAAGGTCCTCAGGAAGTGGTTGGGCGAGAGGCAGGCCACGCGCGCCATCTCGTCCAGGGTCAGCGGCTCCGGGAAGGCGTCGGCGACGAAGTCGCGGGCCCGGTGCAGACGCCGGTACAGTTCGTCGCGCGTGGCGGGCCGCAGCAGCGCGGCGGACGCGCCGAACGCGGCGACCTCCGCGCGCACCGACGCGTGCCGGGCGAGGAGGCGCTCCAGCACCGCGCGCATCTGCTCGTCCACCCAGCCGGGCGACGGCGCGTCGTCCGGTCCCGCCCCGAGCCGGGCCACGGCGGCGCGGAGACCGAAGAGGGCCGAGGAGAGCACGTCGCCGGTGTCGTGCGGGTACGTCCTTTCGTAGAAGTGGAGGGGGCCGCCGGGGGCATCGTGCGGGCCGTCGAGGAGTGATTCGGGGCGCGCGGCGAGGCTGCGGGCCACCTCTTCCGCCAGACCGGCGCGGAAGAAGAGGCAGAAGGATTCGACCGGCGCGTCCGACTCGATGGCGATCTCGTACTCCTGGCCGTGGTTGAGGAGCAGGTACGACGCGTCGCCCACGGCGTAGCGCGCCCCGCCCGAGCGGTAGCGGGCGGTGCCGCCGCGGAACATCTTGACGGAGAGCGGCCCCGCCCCCCGCCAGTAGTACGCCCGGCCCGCCGCCTGGAGGACGTGGCTCGGACAGGAGGCGAAGTCGGTGGCGGAACCTAACGACGCCGTCGCGTGAGACGCCAGCAGCACCCGCGCCCGCCGCGTCCGCTGCGGCTTGATCGCGTCAGAAATCGCTGACTCGCCCGGCATGGATTGATTGTACGCGCTTATGGAGATGTTTCAGTTACGCTATTTCGTGGCCGCGGCGAACCGCGGCAATTTTTCCCGGGCGGCCGAGGACGTCTGCGTCTCGCAGCCCTCGCTGTCGCTCCAGATAGCCAATCTGGAGCGCGAGGTCGGCGTTCCCCTGTTCGCGCGGCAGGGCCGTTCCGTACGCCTGACGGACGCGGGAGTGGTACTGAAGGAGCACGCGGAGCGCATACTCCGCGAGGAGGAGGAGGCGCGCCGCGCCGTGCGCGCGGTAGTCGGCCTGGAGCAGGGTCGGCTCTCCCTCTGGACCCTTCCGACGCTCGGCCAGCATCTTCTGCCCCTGACCCTGGCCCGCTTCCGCCAGGCGCACCCGGGGGTCGAGATCACCCTCCACGAGGAGGTACCCGCGAGGGCGGTAGGGGTGGCCGTCGCCTCCGGGCGGGCGGACCTGGGACTGGTCCACCTCCCCTGCCCGGTGCCCGGCCTGGCACGCCGCGAGCTGTTCACGGAGGAGCTGGCGCTGGTCGTGCCCGTCGGCCACCGGCTGGCCCGCGCGGCGGCGGCGGCTCCCGCGCTCGCGGACCTGGCGGGCGAAGACTTCGTCTGGGTGCCGGAGGGGAGCACGCCGGAGCACCCGTTCTACGCGTCGTGCCTCGCCGCCGGGTTCAGCCCCCGCGTCGCGTGCGTCTCCGGCTCGGCCCAGGGGATGCAGGCGCTGGTGGCGGCGGGGCTCGGCATCGCGCTCCTGCCGCGCCTTGCTTTGAAGCCGCCGGAGGGGGCGACGGTCGTGGACCTCGCGCCGCCGCGCCCTACGCGGACGCTCGCGGTGGTATGGCGGGAGAATGCACCGCTCAGCCACGCGGCGCGCACGTTCCTGGAGATGGTAACCGAAGACCATGAGCGACCCGGAAAAGGATAGAGAAGAAGGTTTCGACGGCGGCGATGCCGCCGACAACAGCCGCCACCGCCCCGCGCTGCCGCCGGGAGTGGTGAGGAGCACGGGGGGCAGTGGCGGCAACGCCCCCCGGCCCGGCGGCGCGCGCGACCCCGCCGGTAGTTCCCGCGGAGGGGCAGGTCGTGCATCCGATCCCCCTCGTTCGCCCTTCTCCCTGCTCAAGAGGAAGGAGGCCGCCGCCGCCGGGGCGGTACCCGGTAGCATCACCGCCATCGAACCGCAGCAGAGGCGGGAGGGACGGGTCAACGTCTACATAGACGGCGCGTTCGCCCTCGGCGTCTCCGAGGAGGTCGCGGCGGCGCTCGGGTTGCGGGTCGGCCTGGCGATGTCGGCGGAGCGGCTCGCGGACCTGGAGCGTGCCGAGAGCCTGGCGAAGGCGAAGGAGGCCGCGTATCGACTCCTCTCCTACCGGGACCGCTCGGAAAAGGAGATGCGCGACCGACTGGCGCGCCACGGCCACGCCGAGGAGATCGTCGAGGAGGCGATGGCGAGCCTGCGGGCCAACGGCTACCTGGACGACGCGCGGTTCGCGGAGCGGTGGGTGGCGAACCGCGGGACGACGCGCGGGCGGCGCGCGCTCGCCTTCGAGCTGCGCCAGAAGGGCGTGGACGCCGCGGCGGCGCAGGAGGCGCTGTCGGAAGCGGCGGGGGACGAGTCCCAGCGCGCCGCCGCCCGCGAAGCCGCCGTCCGGCGCGTCGGGGAGCGCCCCGCCGACACCAGCCCGCCGGCGAAAGCGCGCCTGGCCGCATACCTGCAGCGGCGGGGCTTCGACTGGGACGCGATACGGCCCGTTCTCGGGGAGCTGTTCGACGCGGCCGGGGAAGAGTAGCCCGCAGGAATTCGCCGGGGCCACGCTGTATAATGGGGTAGGCCCGCTCCGGACAGAAATGCCGGGCGGGCCGCCAGTCATAAAGATACGCTCCCGCCTGCCGACAGACGCCATTCAGTTTAACAGTCTGGAGGTAAAGGGACGCTGGAAATTAACCATCTGATCATCGACGCTGGGATCTCCGGCGCCATCATCGCACTGGGGATCGTACTGCTCCTGCGCCTCAGGGTCGAGCCTCTACAGCGCGACCTTAAGGAACAGCGGGAAACGCTCCTTCGGCAGCGTGAAGAAGCCGAAAAAGACATAGAAGCCCGTCGGAAAGAGGCGCTCGTCGCGGCGAAGGAGGAGGGATACCGCCTCCGCGCCGAGATGGAGCGCGAGAACCGCGACAAGCGCGCAGAGATCGGACGGCTGGAGCGCAGACTGGCGCAGAAGGAAGAGGCGCTCGAGCGCCGCGTCGACGCCCTGGAGCGTCGAGAGCAGGGCATCGGGGATCGGGAGGTGGACGCCGATCGCCTCCGGGAGGAGCTGAAGAATCTGGTCACCCGCCAGCGCGAGGAGCTGGAGCGCATCGCCCACCTTTCTACCGAGGAGGCGCGCACCCAGGTCCTGCGGGCGGTGGAGGACGAGTCCCGGCACGAGGCCGCGCGTCTGATCCGCGACATCGAGGAGAAGGCGCGGGCGGAGGGGGAACGCCGGGCGCGCAACGTGGTCTCGCTCGCCATCCAGAAGTGCGCGGTGGAGCAGACGACCGAGACGACCGTCTCGGTGGTCCCGCTGCCGTCGGACGACCTGAAGGGGCGCATCATCGGGCGCGAGGGGCGCAACATTCGCACGTTCGAGACCCTCACCGGGGTGGACGTCATCATCGACGACACGCCGGAGGCGGTGGTGGTCTCCTCGTTCGACCCGGTGCGCCGCGAGATCGCGCGCGTCACCCTGACCAACCTGGTGGCGGACGGGCGCATCCACCCCGGCAGGATCGAGGAGATGGTCGAGAAGGCCACCGCCGAGGTCGAGGACCGGATGCGCGAGGCGGGCGAGCGCGCGGTGCTGGAGTCGGGCGTCACGGGGCTGCACCCGGAACTGATCCGCATGCTCGGGCGCATGCGCTACCGCATGAGCTACGGGCAGAACATCCTGACCCACAGCATCGAGGTGAGCAGCCTCTGCGCGACCATAGCGGCGGAGCTGGGGGGTAACGTGGAGATCGCCCGGCGGGCGGGCCTTCTGCACGACCTGGGCAAGGTCGATTTCGACAACGACCAGCCACACGCGCTGATCTCGCGGGACCTGATGCTGCGCTAC
This sequence comes from Armatimonadaceae bacterium, assembly GCA_035539875.1. Classification (GTDB taxonomy): domain Bacteria; phylum Armatimonadota; class Armatimonadia; order Armatimonadales; family Armatimonadaceae; genus CALEKU01. Next base: position 11,906 of record DATLHN010000131.1, on the reverse strand, counting down.
GGGGAGCCGGAGGAGGCCGCGCTGGCGGCGGGCGCGCACCACAACGACATCGAGCCGGAGACGCTCGAGGCGGTGCTGGTGCAGGTCGCGGACGCGATCTCGGCGGCGCGGCCCGGCGCGCGCCGCGAGATGCTGGAGAACTACGTCCGGCGTCTCCAGAAACTGGAGACGATCGGCGACGCCTTCCCCGGCGTCGAGAAGACGTACGCGGTGCAGGCGGGCCGGGAGATCCGGCTGATGGTCCGCCCGGCGGAGGTGGACGACCTGGCGGCGATCCAGCTGGCGCGCGACGCGGCGAAGAAGATCGAAGAGGAGATGGCCTCGCAGTACCCGGGCCAGATCAAGGTGACCGTTATCCGCGAGACGCGGGCGGTGGATTACGCGAAGTAGGAAGGGCGAGGCGGGCGGTTGACGGCGGGTCAACCGCCCCCGTCTGCCATGAAGATACTATTCATAGGGGACATCATCGGGAAGCCGGGCCGGGACGCGACGCTGAACCTGCTGCCGGTACTCCGGGCGGAGCACGAGCCGGACCTGGTGATCGCGAACGCGGAGAACGTCGCCGGGGGCTGGGGGATCACCCCGCCGATCGCGCGGATGCTGCTCTCGGGCGGCGTGGACGTCATCACGATGGGGAATCACACTTGGGCCAAGGAGGACGGCCGGGCAGTGATGGAGGAGGAGCCGCGCGTCCTGCGCCCCATGAATTACCCGCCCGGCGCGCCCGGCCGGGGGCACGGCCTCTTCCGGACCGCGAGCGGCATGCTGGTGGGCGTGGCGAACATCAACGGGCGGGTCTTCATGGAGCCGCTGGACGACCCGTTCCGGGCAGCGGACGAGTTCATACGCTGCTGCTCGCCCCAGACGCAGGTCCTTTTCATCGACTTCCACGCCGAGACGACCTCGGAGAAGGTCGCCTTCGGCTGGCACTGCGACGGGCGCGTCTCCGCGGTGGTGGGGACGCACACGCACGTGCAGACCGCCGACGAGAAGGTCCTGCCGGGGGGAACGGCGTACATCACCGATACGGGAATGTGCGGCCCGGAGCATTCGGTGATCGGGATGGAGGTGGAGACGGTCCTGGACCGCTTCCGCACCCAGCTCCCGCACCGGATGAAGGTGGCGGAGGGGCGTGTGGTCCTGCACGGCGTCGTCGTCGACCTGGACGAGACGACCGGGCGGGCGCGCGGCATCCGCCGTCTCGCCCAGCCGGACTGATAACGACATGCGCTTGGTTGTGACGGATACCGAAAGGAATCAGGATTTTCCCATGCATCAGAATCGACGACGGCCTCTGATCCTGTCGGCGGCCTGCGGCGCCGCGGCGGTGCTGGCGGCGGGCGCGCTGGCTCTCCTCGCGCCGGGGACGGCCGCCCGGGCGCAGCAGCAGAACCTGCCGCCCGTTACCTTCGGCATCTTCCGGGGTGAGACCGGGGAATCGGGCAACGTCCGACTGGGTTCCTGGGGCAGCGGCCGCGCCGAGGAGACGAAGGACAACGTCCTCGTCGGGGACTCCGCGATCCGCGTCACCACCCACGGCCTGTACCAGGGCGCGCGCCTCGACTTCCGCAATCCGATCGACCTGTCGTCGGCGCTGATGAACCCGAAGACCTACGTCCGGATGCAGGTGCGCTTCGCGGGCAGCACCCAGACCAACTTCGACCCGTCCAACCCGCAGCTCGGCAACCAGGTCCTGGCCGCCCCGTTCGACAAGATGCGCTTCCTGCTGACGATGGCGGATGGAACGCAGTACGAGCTGGTCCGCCCTGTCGTGATCCCGCCGTCGGAGGACCCGGACGCCTACGTGCCGATCACCTTCCCGGTGGCCGCGATCCTGAAAAAGGGCAGCACGACGCTCCCCGCCCCGGCCGGTGACGCAGCGAAGCTGAAGACGCTCTCCATCTTCGGCGACAAATACCAGCAGTTCACCATAGGCGAAATCAACGTCATCACCGACGACACCGAAATCTCCGTGGAGCCGCTGGAAGATCAGATCGCGTTCATCAACGACGTGCTGACCTTCTCCGGAATCGCCGAGGGCGGCGCGACCACCCTTCGCTACTCCTGGGACTTCGACGCCAAGGACGGCGTCCAGGAGGACGCCGTCGGGCGGAACGTCACTCACTTCTGGCGCGCGCCGGGCAAGTACACGGTCACGCTGACGGTCAGCGACGAGGACGGCCTCAAGAAGCCGCAGACCACGAGCATTGACATCGAAGTCGGCGCATAGTCCCCCTGCCCCCGCCGACGACCCTTCCACAGGGTCGTCGGCGGGGGCGATCCCGCCCCGCGCCGCCCTCCCCGGCGGCGTGGCGGGCGCGGTGCTGGCGGGTATGCGCCCCCGCCAGTGGGCCAAGAACCTGCTCGTCTTCGCCGGCCTCCTCTTCACCCTCGATCAGCCGCACCAGAGCGCCGACTACCTCCGGGTCGGGCTCGCCTTCCTCCTCTTCTGCCTGCTCTCCGGGAGCGTCTACCTCATCAACGACGTCGCCGACGCCGCGGCGGACCGGAACCACCCGCGCAAGCGCTTCCGCCCCGTCGCGTCCGGACGACTCCCCGTGCCGGTGGCGCTCTCCGTCGCCTTGCTCTGCATCCCGGCCGCCCTCGGTCTCGCCTACGCGGTCCTCGGGACGGAGTTCACGCTCACCGCGGTCGCCTACTTCGCCCTGACGCTCGCCTACACCTTCCGCCTCAAGCACCTCGTCATCGTCGACGTCATGACGGTGGCGGCGGGGTTCATCCTGCGGGCGGTCGCGGGCACCGTCGTCATCCACGTCCCCAGCACCCAGTGGCTGCTCGTCTGCACCGGGCTTCTCGCTCTCTTCGTCGCTCTCGGCAAGCGGCGCGGCGAGTTCGTCTCCGTGGCGACGGCGCAGCAGCAGGCCGTGGGGGTCGAAATCCCCGCCTCGCGCCGCATACTCGCGCAGTACTCGCTGCCGCTGCTGGACCAGATGACCACCATCGTCGCCACGGCCTGCCTCATCGCCTACCTGCTCTACACCTTCTCCTCGGAGACGGGGCAGAAGCATCCCTACCTGATGGCGACCGCCCCGTTCGTGCTCTACGGCCTCTTCCGCTACCTATACCTGAGCCAGCAGGAGGGCAAGGGCGAAGCGCCGGAGGAGGTACTGCTCCGGGACGGGCCGATGCTGGTCAACATCCTGCTCTGGGTCCTCGCTGTCTTCCTCGCCCTGAGACTTTAGTGCCGCCGCTGCCGGATTTTTGGGAATGCCATCACGAATCGGCGCGGCGCGACGTAGTGACGTAGTAAGGGTAGGCATCACGCGCACGGGTGGGGGCGAGGAACAGGCATGCGGAGCAGTTTCCGGCTGGTCGGGGCGGTCTTGGGGGCGGGTGCGATGACGGCGGCGATTTCGCAGGCGGGTAGCCGCCCGGAGACGGGCAACCCCGTCATCGCCTTGCGCCCCCTGAAAGCCACGGCGACGCGGGTTGGCAACAGCATCGGTGGACTGGACCCGCGCAAGGGAGCGGTGTTCCCCGGCGGGGCTCCCATCCGGGCCAAAGTCCCGATGACGGCGGAGCAGGTGGGGATCGAGACCGACCGGACCGGCACGAAGAAGCTCTTGCGCGTCCGCTCCGGCTGGAACGAGGGCGGATACCACACCGTCTGGTTCGACCTGAAGGGCAACTACCTCGGCGGCGCGTTCGACTTCCCCTGGACGGCGGGGGCGTGGATAGTCGGCCTGCTCCCGGACTCCACCGACGCGGACCGGAAGCCCGCCCGGATCAAGGACATCCCGCCGAACGACGCGAAGAAGGTCCCGGGCTACTCCTGGCGTCAGGACAAGTCGGGCCTGACGATCAAGACGCCCGGGTTCACTCACTATACGGCCGTCACGACAGACAACGTCGTCGCCGACCCGGACGACCAGAAGACGCTCTGGTCGCCCCTGAACCGGTTCGCCGTCGACTGGGAACGGCGCGGCGGGGGCAGGGAGGTGCTCGGGCACACTTCCACGGTCGACGCCCGGCGCTTCCCCACCGACCCGCGCCTGCACAGCCCGCACCAGACGCCCTACCGCGTCTTCCGCATCGGCGGGGAGAAGTACCTCGCCTCGGGCGGCGAGATGGTCAACCTGCACCGCTGGGATGCGGAGCGGGCCGTCTTCGTGCCGTCGGCGAGTTTCCACGTGCGCCCGGACTTCGCCCGCGCCGCGCACCCGGGCGCGCCGGAATTGAAGTGGGGCGACGGGATGGTCTGGCGCGACCGGGACGGGGACGGACTGTCGGAGGCGGGCGAGTACGAGAGGTTCGGTTCGCCGGGGCTGTGGAACGTGCTGGACTGGCAGGTGGACCCCTCCGGCAACTTCTGGTGGATGCCCTTCTGGGGTCACCCGAAGGACGCGCAGGCGGCGCACTACCTGCCGGTCGGGTCCGCGCCGGACGGGAGAAAGAACCCGGTATACGACCCGGGCAGGAGAGTGACCCGCCGCCTGCCCGCCGCCCTGATGACCGCTGACGAGTGCGGCGCGAGTCGCATCCACTGGCTGACGGGAGACCTGGCCGCGATCGTCCGCCGCGGCAAGGTCTGGCGGCTAGAGTTGTACCCCGGATGGGCGAAGAGCGGGACGCCGGAGCGCGTCGCGGCGAAGTGGAGCACCCCGAACGTCGCCACCCGAATGCGCCGGGGCGTGGAGCCGCACGAGACGTTCCGCGCCGACATGTGCGGCACGATCGCCGCCGAGGGGGACTACGTCTTCCTCGTCGAGGGCATCGGCTGCGGGGTGCGGGTCTACCGCCGCTCCGACGGCAGGCCGGTGGGCCGCATGTTCGACAGGAACTTCGCCAACTCGACGGTGGACGAGCCGCGCGGCGGATTCCACGTCTGGAGGCAGGGCGACGAGTACGTCTGCTCCGTCATGGACTTCAACGGCAGCGCGGCGGCCCTGTGGCGGGTGGGGGAAGCGGAACTGCGCCGGTAGCGGGTCCGAGATCGCTCCTCGATCTGCTCTACTCGTACCGGTCCGGCGAGAGGGCCGCGGCGTCCCGGATTTCGGGCGCGACGCCGCCGAGCAGTGCGGCGACGATCTCGCCCGTCACCGGGGCGAGCGAGACGCCCATCATCGCGTGCCCGGCGGCCACGACCAGGTTTCGGCAGCGGGCGGGGCGGCCCAGGTACGGCAGACCGTCTGGCGTGCAGGGGCGCAGCCCGCTCCACACCGGGGTCCCGGCGAAGTGCTCCTCGCGGAACGCCGGGAAGTAGCGCGGCACGGACTTGCGAATCCCCCGCACGCGCGCCTCGTTGACCGAAAGGTCGGTCCCGGTCAGTTCCATCGTGCCGCCGATCCGCAGAGCCCCCCCCATCGGCGTGACGGCGACGCGCGCCTCGGTGAGGATGGAGCAGATCGCGGGGAGCTGGGGCGGGCTTTCCAGCGTCATGCTGTATCCCTTGCCCGCCTGCATCGGCAGCTTCAGGCCGAGGCCCCGGGCCGCCCCCGGCGTCCACGCCCCGCCCGCGAGCACGTACTCGTCCGCCTCCGCCTCCGCGCCGTCGGCGGTCCGCACCCCGGCGACCGACGCCCCGTCCGCGGCGCGCCGCCAGCCCGTCACCTCCGCGCCCCAGCGCAGCGTCGCGCCCTCGCGCTGGAGCGCGTCGGTCAGCGCCGCCACGAGCCGCCCGGGCGCGAGGTGGCAGTCCTTTGGGAAGTAGACCGCGCCCGCGACGTCCATGTCGATGCCCGGGTCGAGCCGCGCCACCGCCTCCGGGGTCAGCACCTCGGCGGGGACGCCCAGTGCGTTCGCCCGGTCCGCCAGCGCCCTCTCCTCCTCCAGCGCGTGCGCGGTCCGGCAGAGCATGAGCAGCCCGCGCTTCTCCAGGCCGAACCCGCCCGGCAGCTCGTCTGAGAGCGCCTCGTACAGCGCGCGGCTGCGCAGGTTCAGGTCGCGCAGAAGCGGCGCGGCCCGGTCCACGTGCGCCTCGGTAGAGGCCCGCAGGAACTTGACGCCCCAGTCGATGAGTTCGCGGCTCAGGCGGGGACGGACGGCGAAGGGGCTCTCCGGGTCCGGGAGCATCCGCAGGCCCATCGCGATGACGCCCGGGGCCGCGAGCGGGACGATGTGACTCGGCACGATCATCCCGGCGTTGCCGAGCGAGCAGGAGTCGTGGTCCGGGCCGGGTCCGCGCTCCAGGAGTGTGACCCGGTGCCCCGCCTTCAGGGCGTACCACGCGGCGCAGAGGCCGATCACCCCGCCGCCGACGACGATCACGGACTTCGCCACGCGCCCGTCCCTACTGCCCCGCCGCCGCGGCGGTCGGGATGCCGTCGCGGAAGGGGTCGTCCGGCGCGAGCAGCAGGGTCGCCTCGGCGGTGACGTACGCGGTGCCGGTGATGGTCGGGACGAGGGCGCCACCCGGCCCCTCGGCGAGAGTCCCCGCGAAGACGCTGCCGAGCACGCTCTCCTGCCGCCACACCTGGCCGAAGGCTAACTTGCCGTCCCCGTGGAGGCAGGCGAGCTTCGCGCTGGTGCCGGTGCCGCAGGGCGAGCGGTCCCACGCGCCGCCGGGGCAGAGGACGAAGTTCCGGCTGTCCGCGCGCGCCGGATCGTCGGGCGGGCCGACCAGCTCGACGTGGTCTATCTCCGCGCCCTCCGCGCCCGTGATCCCCGCCGCCTCCAGGCCGCGCCGCACGGCGAGCGAGAAGTCGGTCAGCGCGGCGACGTTGTCCGCCCCGAGCCGCCGGCCGTGGTCCTCGGTGAGGAAGAACCAGTTGCCGCCCCAGGCGACGTCGCCGGTGACGGTGACGCCGTCGTAGCCGGGAACCGCAACGGGCACCTTCTTCGCCAGGCGGTACGCCGGGACGTTGGTCACGGAGACGCGTCCGTCGTCGTGCAGGCGCGTGGTCACGATGCCGACGGGGGTTTCGACGCGGTGCTCGCCGGGGCCGATGCGCCCGAGGTGCGCGAGCGTCACGATCAGGCCGATGGTGCCGTGGCCGCACATGCCGAGGTAGCCGACGTTGTTGAAGAAGAGGACGCCCGCCGCGCAGGAGGGGTCCGTCGGCGGGACGAGCAGCGCCCCGACCAGCACGTCGGAGCCGCGCGGCTCGCAGACGACGGCGGAGCGGAACGCGTCGAATTCGCGCCGGAAACGCTCGCGCCGGGCGGCGAGCGGCCCGCTCCCGAGATCGGGAGCGCCGGAAAGGACGACCCGGGTGGGCTCGCCCCCGGTGTGCGAGTCGACGACGGAGATGCGGCGCAGGGGTTCGGCAGCAGGCATAACAGGTCTCAGCGGCCCGGCGCGGCGCAGGAGTCGCGCACGACGAGCTGCGGCGGGACGGTGACGTCGAGCGCGTCCCCGTCGTTGCGCGGGCGCATTCCGGTGACGATGTCCACGAGCAGGCCGACCGACGCCGTCCCGAGCTCGTAGCGCGGGTGGTGGACGGTCGTCAGCGCCGGGGTGACGTTCGCCACGGCGTCGATGCCGTCGTACCCGCACAGCGAGAGCTGCCCGGGAACGGAAATCCCGCGCTCGCGGCAGGCGCTCAGCAGGTGCAGGGCGCGGTAGTCCGAACCGGCGAAGATCGCCGTCGGCGGCTGCGGCAGCGCCAGGAGCGCGTCCAGCGCCGCGGCGTCCTGCCGGGTGTCCACCCCGTCGGTCCCGCGGATGAGGTCCGGGTCCGCCTCCAGGCCGTTCTGCGACAGGGCGCGCTCGTACCCCAGGCGGCGCGGGCCGTGCCATTCGGGCGCGGAGCCGCCGACGTACGCGATTCGCCGGTGACCGAGCTGCGCCAGATAATTGACGCCCAGGAACGCCCCCTGCTCCATATCGACGCGCACGCAGGGCGTGCGCCGGGCGGGCGGGTTGACGAGTACGTACGGCGCGTTGTGCCGCTCCGCCAGCGCGATCCCCTCCGTGAACCCCTCGGCCGTGATCGCGATAATGAGGTAGCCGGTGTCCGACCCGGCGGGGGGAAGGGCTTCGAACCCCTGAGCGGAGACCTGCTGCACGAGGCAGCCCTGGTCCTTCCCGGCGTCCCGTATGCCGCCGAGGAAGTCGAACACCTCGTGGCTGAACTCGATCGGGGTCTGGGAGAGGTCGTACTCCCCGGCGAGCAGGACGCGCACCGTGGTCTTCGTCAGCCGCTTGATCGCGAACGTCCCCTTGCCGCGCCCGCGCTGCTTGACGACCAGCCCGTCCCGCGCCAGTTCGTCCAGCGCGCGCCGCACCGGCGCTTCGCTGACGCCGTAGATGCGACACAGATCGGGCAGGATGGGAAGCTGCTCCATGTATCGTATCTGCCCGGTGGATATCTTGTGCTCCAGGTCGCGGTAGATCTGGAGGTATAGTGGTTCGCTCTCGGCGCCGACTCTCATGCAGGCTCCCTGAAATCCGATTCAGAGTACACGACAGCCCGTAATCGTGTCAAGGCAGGCCCGGCACGCGGCGTGCATTCCCCCGGCCGGGGCTTGCCGCCTGCCGGGTCCGCACGCCAGTAAATACCGCAACAACCAACCCGGCGCGGCGCGCGCCGCGCCGCCCGTCAGGAGAACCGAAATGTCCGTTGAACCCGCCACCGCCAACTCTGCCGACACGCTCCCGTCGTCTCACCTCTACTACCGGGAGGGGGGCAGCGACAAGGTGTACCAGGCGTGGATCGAGGCGCGGGAGGGCGGCGGCGGCGCGGGGTTCGCCGTGAACTTCGCCTACGGGCGGCGCGGCAGCGCGCTCTCAACCGGGACGAAGACCGCCTCGCCCGTGGACTACGACGCCGCGGTCCGGATCTACGAGAAGATCGTTGCCGAGAAGATGGCGAAGGGCTACACGCCCGAGGCCAGCGGCCGTGCCTTCGCTATGACGGAGAGGGCGGGCCGCGTCAGCGGACGCCTTCCCCAGCTTCTGAACCCGGTGGACGAGACCGAGGCGGACGCCTACCTGGACGGCCCCGACTGGCTGATGGAGGAGAAGTTCGACGGCCGGCGGCTCATGGTCGAGGTCCGCGCGTCGGCGGCGGGCGGGGAGGTCGAGGGGTCCAACCGCAAGGGGCTGGTGGTGAGCCTGCCCGCCGAGGTCGAGTCCGCTTTGGCGGGCCTCGGGGACTGCGTCCTGGACGGCGAGCTGGTCGGAGCCCGGTTCTTCGTCTTCGACGCGCTCTCGGTCGGCGGAGAGGACCTCACGCCCCTCCCCTTCTGCGAGCGCGCGGCGCGGCGGGACGCGCTCCTGGCAGGCCATGCTACCGCCGCGGCGCTCGCGGCGGTCACGACCTACCGGAGCCCCGGGGAGAAGCGCGCCGCCTACGCCGCCGTCCGGGACGCGGGGAGGGAGGGTGTGGTCTTCAAGCGCGCCGACGCCCCCTACAAGGTAGGCCGGCCCGGCGCGGGCGGCGACCAGGTCAAGGTGAAGTTCTACGCCACCTGCTCGGCGGTCGTCGCGAAAGTGAACGCCCGGCGGAGCGTGGCTCTGGCGGTCGGGGGCGAGGGCGTGGGGAACGTCACGGTGCCGCCGAACTTCGCCCTGCCGTCGGTGGGCGAGGTGGTGGAGGTCCGCTACCTCTACGCCCACCGGGGCGGCGCGCTCTACCAGGCGACGTTCCTGGGGGTGCGCGACGACGTCGACCCGTGCGAGTGCGTGCTGGACCAGATCAAATACAAGGAGGCGACCGCCGGGGACGGCTGCGAGGGCGACGACGCGGAGTAGGCCACCGGCCCGCTCAGATGCGCGCGCCGTGCGCCTTCAGCTCTTCCACGGCCCACCAGGACTTCCCGCGAACCACCGCGAGTGTCAGGACCGTCTCGCCCCGGTAACTGCGCGCGTTGACGTCCGCGCCCGCCGCCAGCAGCGCCCTCAGGAGGGGGTGGCTTTGCAGTCGGGCGAGCATGAGCAGCATCAGGGGCGCGTGCCCTTCGGCGTCTACCGCGTTCACGTCCGCCCCTGCCGCCAGAAGAGCCCGCACGAGGGGAAGGTCGCAGCGCAGGACGGCGCGCATCAGCGCGGTCCTGCCGTGCCGATCGGCGGCGTCGATGTCCGCCCCGGCCGCCAGCGCGAGGTCGCGCGCCTCGGCGTCCAGGAGGCCGTAGAAGAGCGGCGTCCGCCCGGAGTCGTCGCGGGCGTTGACGTCCGCCCCGTAGCCGATCAGGGCGTGGGCCATGGAGAGCGCGGTCTCGCGCCCGTGGTCGGTCGCCGCGCTGACCCGCTGCGAGAGCGCCGCCATGAGGGGGGTGGAGCCGTCGGTACGGCGTGGGTCCGGGTTCGCGCCGCGCTCCAGGAGCAGGCGGACGCACCCCTCCTGGGCGTACTCCACCGCGCACTGCAGCGGAGTCAGCCGCCACCGGTTGTGCGCCTCCAGGAGCGCGCCCCGCTCGACCAGGAGCCGGGCGGCGGAGTGCCGCCCCTGCCGGACCGCGTCGTGCAGCAGCGTGTCGCCGTGCTCGTCCGCCATCCGCAGGAGCGCCGCCGCGTGCTGTCCGCCCTCCAGCAGTCGCTTTAACCGGTAGATGTCGCCCCGCCGGGCCGCCTCGCGCAGGACCAACTGCATGCCGTGCCTTACCCGTCCGAAGATTGTTTCGCGGCGAGACGCCCTCGTACTTACGCCGTCCCCACAGTTACGTTATAGCCCGATGGGCACGCTTTATGCACCTTTCGCTAATCCGGACAGGGCACGCCGCGCTTCCACGATAGAATGGGGATTAGTTTGCGGTACGGCGGGCGCAGACGCCCGCCGCCTCGTCCTAACCCTTCGGAGCGGAAGTATCTTATGACGTCAGGCAGCAGTAGAGTGAACCGGGCGCTCGGCGCGGCGGCCACGGTAGGCACGATGGCGCTGGTCGCGCTGGCGGGCCTCGCCGGGGCGCAGCAGCCACAGCGGCCGTCCCCGACGAAGAGGGCCGCCGTGCCGCGGGCAGTCGCCGCCGCGCCCGCAAAGGTGGAGTTCAACCGGGACGTCCGCCCCATCCTCTCGGACAACTGCTTCCACTGCCACGGGCCGGACAAGAACACGCGGATGGCGGGGCTGCGCCTCGACATCCGGGAGGACGCGATCGCGCGCAAGGCGATCGTCCCCGGGAAGCCGGGCGAGAGCGGGATCGTCGCGCGCGTCTTCGCGCCCGCCGGGTCGCCGGTCCTCATGCCGCCGACCTCAGCGCACAAGGAGCTGTCGGCGGCCCAGAAGGACACCCTGAAGCGGTGGATCGCGCAGGGCGCGGCGTACGAGGCGCACTGGGCCTACATCGCGCCGAAGCGCCCGGCCGTGCCGAAGGTGAAGGACGCCGCCTGGGTGCGCAATCCCGTCGACGCCTTCGTGCTCGCGCGCCTGGAGAGGGAGCGGCTGAAGCCGTCGCCGCAGGCGGACCGGCGCACGCTGCTGCGCCGCCTGTCGCTCGACCTGACGGGCCTGCCGCCGACCCCGGCGGAGGTGGACGCCTTCCTCGCGGACCGGTCGCCCGACGCCTACGAGAAACAGGTGGACCGCCTGATGGCCTCGCCCCGCTACGGCGAGCGCATGGCGGTACCCTGGCTCGACGCCGTGCGCTACGCGGACACGGTCGGCTTCCACGGCGACCAGAACCAGAACGCCTGGGCCTACCGCGACTACGTAATCGACAGTTTCAACCGCAACAAGCCGTTCGACCGGTTCACGGTCGAGCAGATCGCGGGCGACCTGCTCCCGAACCCCACGACCGAGCAGCGGATGGCGACCTGCTTCAACCGCCTGACCATGATGACGCGCGAGGGCGGCGCGCAGCCGAAGGAGTACCTCGCCAAGTACTCCGCCGACCGCGTCCGCACCGTGAGCATGGCCTGGCTCGGTTCGACGTTCGGCTGCGCCGAGTGCCACGACCACAAGTTCGACCCGATCTCGCAGCGCGACTTCTACTCGATGGCCGCGTTCTTCGCCGACGTCCAGCAGTGGGGCGTCTACGCGGACTACGGCTACACGCCGAACCCGGAC
>DATLHN010000130.1:0-3907 GCA_035539875.1 Armatimonadaceae bacterium | reverse complement strand
ATACGAGCATCTGGAGATACCTTACCGCCCGCTCCCGTGCCCCACCGCCGTGCTTACAGCAGGGAAGCCTGGAAGGAACCGTCGTCGCTGCCCGGGCGCGGGCGGTAAGGTATCTCCAGATGCTCGTATGCCCCGCGGGTCGCAACGCGTCCGCGCGGCGTTCGGTTGATGAAGCCCAGCGACATCAGGAAGGGCTCCACCACGTCTTCCAGCGTATCGCGCTCCTCCTGAAGCGTCGCCGCCATCGTCTCAAGGCCCACCGGTCCGCCGTCGAACTTCTCGATGAGCATGCGCAGGAACCGGCGGTCGAACTCGTCGAGTCCCAGGGCGTCCACGCCCTGCATCTTCAGCGCCGCGTCCGCCACGTCCTCCGTAATATGCCCGTCGGCCCGCACCTGCGCGAAGTCGCGCACTCGCTTTAAGAGACGGTTGGCGATGCGCGGGGTTCCGCGTGAACGCCGCCCGATCTCGTACGCCCCGCGCTCCTCGATCGGCACTCCCAGGATCGCCGCCGAGCGCGTGATGATCTTCTGCAGGTCCTCCGCCAGGTAGAACTCGAACGGCTGCACGATGCCGAAGCGGTCCCGCAGCGGGTTGCTCAGCAGGCCCGGCCGCGTGGTCGCGCCGATCAGGGTGAAGCGCGGCAGCGGCAGCTTCACCGTGCGCGCCGACGGCCCCTGCCCGATCACCATGTCCATCTCGAAGTCCTCCATCGCCGGATAAAGGAACTCCTCCGCGAGACGGTTCAGCCGGTGGATCTCGTCGATGAAGAGCACGGACCCCTGCTCCAGGTTGGACAGGATCGCGACCAGGTCGCCGGGCCGCTCGATGGCGGGGCCGGACGTGCTCTTGAGCCCCGCGCCCATCTCGTTCGCCAGGACGATCGCCAGACTGGTCTTGCCCAGGCCCGGGGGGCCGTGCAGCAGGATGTGGTCCAGCGCCTCCTCGCGCATGCGCGCCGCGGTAAGCGCGATGCCCAGGTTCTCCTTGATCTTGGGCTGCCCGATGTACTCCGCGAGCCGTTTGGGCCGGAGCGAAAACTCGTCGTTGTCCTCGCTCTTCTGAAACCCGCCGCCCAGGAGCCCCTTCTCGAACGGGCGTCGCTTCTCCAGGGGCTCGTCGTCCCCGCCGCCGCCCTCGCCCCCACCCGCCGTGCTGAACCCGGAAGACTTTATCGGCATCGTCTTCGCCCTCCTGCAAACAAGAGTTTGCTGTATTGTACCACCGGGTGGGACAGGGAAGTCACGCCTTGGTCAGGCGGTTCAGCGCGGCCCGCAGCACGTCAGCAAACTTGGGCGACGGGTCGGACTTCAGCTTCTCGTCCAGCGCCGCCGCCGCCGCCCGCTGCGCTTCCGTCTTGTTGTAGCCGAGGTTGGTCAGGGCGGAGAGGACGTCGTCCGCCAGGGACTCCTCCTCATCCTTCTTCTTCACCTGCGCGCCCGCCGCCAGGCGGTCCACCCGCCGGGCGAAGCCGAGCCGGGCGAACTTGTCGCGGAGCTCCAGCAGCATCCGCTGCGCCGTCTTCGGACCGATTCCCGGCGTCCGCGTGATCGTGCGGACGTCGTCCGCGGCGATCGCCTGCGCCAGGTCCTCCGCGGTCATCGCGGAGAGCAGGGCGAGAGCGGCCTTGGGGCCGACGCCGCTGACGGTCAGCAGAAGCTCGAACGCTTCGAGGTCGATCTCCGCCAGGAAGCCGTAGAGGCTGAGGTCGTCCTCTCGCACCAGCGTGTGCGTGTGCAGCGTCACGGGCTGACCCGGCTCGGGAAGGGATTCGAGAACGGTGACAGGCACGAATATCTTGTAGCCCACCCCGCCGACATCCAGAACGATGAAACTGCCCGCGGACCGGGCGACGTTACCGCGCAACTGAGCGATCATGCATTTAGACCCGGTGCGGGCCGCGGGGCTTCACCGCCCACCCCCGCCCGGCACGGTTCCTATTATATCGCAGAAGCCTTACGCGCCCGGGAATCCGTCGTCCAGAGAGAAGATAGGCGACAGGTCGCCCGGGTGGCAGTCCGTCTCGGCGACGGCGAGCGGGAGGAGGGGGAGGGCTTCCCAGAAGGAGGCGTCGTCCGACCGGGACGCCGGGGAGTCGGCGTAGACCGCGGCGTAGGCCCGCCCCGTGCGTCCGGCCAGAGCGTCGACGGCGAACTCCAGCGTCAGCGACCACAGGACGCGCCCCGCCGGCAGCCCCGCCTGCTCCCGGACCTCCGAGCGCACCAGGCGGGACGGCACGACCGCCCCCGCCTCGTCCCGCACCGTCACCGGAAGCGCTCCCTCGCCTTCCCGCACGGGGAATGCCGCCGAGAACCGCGCCCTGCCCGGCGGCGTCGCCTCCCGGCCCTCGTTCAGCGCCACGAGCGCGACCGTGTTCTCCGCCGGGTCTCGTCGGAGCCGGGCGGTGTCCACGCGCCGCAACAGTATGTCCCGGGGTGAGGGCGTCATGGTGTGGGTGTTCCCAGGGCGGGCCTACGCGTTGCGCAGGGGGGCGTGGCCGCGCAGATGGGCGATGGCCGCGTCGCGCACGGTCGGCGCGGAGACGTCGTCGCTCAGGACGGTCACGCCCGGCTTGCCGAGCAGGTAGTCCTGAATGACGTGCGCCGCGGCGGCGACCGTGTACGTCTTCGCCGGGTCCACGGCGTCCGCCGAGCGGGCCGCGCCCGCGACGTGCGCCGGGTACTTCGCCGGGTCGCCGTAGATCGTCGCGAACGCTGCCTTCAGCGCGCCGCCCTCGGCGCGCACCGTGACGACATGCTGGCGCGTGTAGGAGCCCATCAAGGCGTACATCTCTCCCACCGTGACCGGACCGGCGTCCAGCCCCCGGGCCGCGAACTGGCCGGAGGAGAAGAACGCGACGTCTGCGCGGGAATGGCGCAGCACGGCCTCCGCCAGCAGGTTGCCCAGCGGCGTCTCGCGCGTCGTCGCGTCCGCTCCGGGGAGCGGCTCCAGCGCCTCCGTCAGCTTCTCGCCCAGCTTCTCCTGCATCTTCTGGTGGTAGGGAGCGAAAGCCCGCACGACCCCCGCATGCTCCGGCGTCTCGAGTGTCGGCACGAGGAGGGGGGCGTTCGGGTACCTCTTGCCGAGCGGCGCGACCGCCCCGCCGCTGCCCCACCAGACGCCGCCACGCCCGTTGATCGCGAGTACGCGACCCGGGCCGGAGGAAGGCGAGGCGGCCGGGCGGACGACCAGGTCCACGCGGCAGAGCGCCCGGCCGTGCGCCCCGGTCTGCGTGATCAGCGTCCCGTTAATCCACACCTGCTCGTCCAGCCGGGTGTGGGAGTGCGCGCCCAGGATCACGTCGATGCCGCTTACCTCCCCGGCCAGCTTGCGGTCCTCGCCGTACCCGAGGTGCGAGAGCGCGATGACGACGTCGGCGCGCTCGCTCCCGCGCAGGTGGGCGACCATGCGGCGCGCGGCCTCCATCGGCTCATTGAACCCGATGCCCGCAAGCGTCTTGGGCCATTGGATGCCGACCGTGAGCAGCGTGGTCAGCCCGAAGATGCCGACCCGCACGCCGCCGCGCGTGAACACCTTATAGGGCTCGAGGCCGCCCCAGGGCTTGCCCGTCTTCTCGTCCACCACGTTCGCGGACAGGACGGGGAAGCGGGCGTAGTCGAACGCGGCCCGGGTGACCTTCTGCCCGAAGTCGAATTCGTGGTTGCCCGCCGCGGCGACGTCGTACTTGAGCGCGTTCATCGCCGAGAGCAGGGGCAGGCCCTTGAACTCCTTCTCCTCGGGGGTGCCGTGGATGATGTCCCCGGCGTCTATGAGGAGGACGTTGGGCATCTGCGCCCGCACCTCGTCGATGAAGGTGCCGAGGCGCGCCAGCCCCTGCGCCTTGCCGGGCAGGTAGGCGTGCCCGTGCATGTCGTTGGTGTGCAGCAGGGTGACCACCGTGCCGTCG
>DATLHN010000129.1:0-2227 GCA_035539875.1 Armatimonadaceae bacterium | reverse complement strand
GGGCACGGCGACGCCGAGGGCGGCGAGGGACGCCTCCAGCCGCGTGTCCCCGGCGGGGTTGAAGCCGGAGAAGGCCGCCGCCACGCGCCCCTCGCGGTCGATGACGTACGTCGTCGGGATGCCCGAGACGTGGTACAGCTTCGTCGCGACGCTCTCCGGCCCGCGGCCCGCCGCGTCGAACCCGAAGTCGAAGGTGTACTTCTCACGGTTCTTCGGGACCCACGCCTCGTAGGCGTCCTTCTTGTCCCAGACGCACACCCCGAGCACGGCCACCCCCCGGTCCCGCGTCGCCCGGTGGACCTTCTCGACGTGCGGCATGGAGACCTGGCAGGGCCCGCACCAGGTCGCCCAGAAGTCCAGCACCACGACCTTGCCCCGGTAGTCCGAGAGCTTCATATCGCCGCCCCCCCACTTCGCCACGGTGAAGTCCGGCGCGGGCGTGCCCACCGCGAGCAGCTTGGGCCGCTTCGCGTCCGGGTCGAACTCGGTCGCGCCCTTCGGGGCCTTCCAGGCGAACAGGGCGGGCGCGAGCGCGGCGTCCAGAGTCCATTCGGAGAACTCGGCGCGGCCCGCCTCGAACGTCTTGCCGTCCGAGGTGATGTACTGGCTGAAGCGCACCGGAAGCCGCGTCGCCGGGTCCAACCACACCTTGCTCGTGTAGGTGATCGTCCGCTCCCCGGAAGCCACCGGGTAGGAGCGCGCCAGCACGGCGAGCTTCCGCCCGTCCAGCGTCTCGTCCGGCGCCGGGGCGTACTTCGCCAGCTCCTCCGGCTTCCACCCGAGCGCGATCGTGACGCCCGCGTTCCCGAACGTGCCGCGAACCGGGAGCGCGCCCGCCGGGTTCGGCTCGTAGGCGGTCTTCGTGAACTGGTTTCGCGACCCGTTCAGCTCGTAGACGTCCTTGCCGTCGCTGACGAGCGACGCGAGCGTGTACCCCTTCGGGGCCTTCTCCCGGGAAAGCTCCTCGAAGTTCGCCCGGCCGCCGCCCCGCTCGTAGCGCAGGCGCAGCTTCGACAGCGGCTCGATCGGGGTCGGCTCGCCGCCCACGGTGAAGGGCAGCAGCCCCCAGGTGGCGACGGTCACCTGGACGGTGCGCGCCTTCGCGGACGCTAGGTCCGGAGCCTGCTGAGCGAACGCGGGCGCGGCAGCGGTGGCGACGGCGAGAACGGCGGCGACCGCGAGCGCGGGCGGCGTGAAGAATTGGGTCATGGCGATGCTTCTGCCTTCTGTGCGTGATTCCTGCCGGGCCGTTCCTACCGCCCGGTCTTCTTGTTCTTGGCGAAGTAGTAGTTGTAGCGCGGGATGAGGGGGTCGCCCGCGGCGATGGTCGTCGGCAGCGTGACGTCCGGCGGCACCAGCTCGCCTATGCTGTTGGAGATGCGCAGGTCGGAGACGGCCGACTTCCCCGCCGGGCGGAACTTGACGCGCGACCAGGAGGCGTGGCCGTCGAGCCAGGTGACGTTGGCGCCGCCCGCGTGCCGCCCGTGGGCCGTCGCGGAGCTGGTATAGGCGTCCGCGTTCGAATTGAACGAGAACGGCCCGATGATCGTGTCGGACTTGCGAATGGGCGTCGTCGCGCTGGTGCGCGTCCCGCCGTCCACGAGGTAGACCGTGCTCGCGGGCTCGTCCAGGTCCGTGAGCGCGGTCGCGCTGCCCAGCGACTGGATCGCGGCGTTGGTCGCGTAGCTCGGCCAGTCCGTGATACCCGCCGCGGGCGGCTCCAGGTCTGCCGCCTCCAGGCAGTCGCGGATCGGGGTGCTCTTCATGTACGGCTCCAGGAGTCCGCCCTGCGGGGTGTAGACGCCCGCCCAGGAGCGGAAGCCGTGCCAGTACCAGAGGCCGACGTTCGTTACATTGATCTGCCCCGGCGGAATCGTCTCGTCGTAGTCCTGGCAGTACAGCATCGCGCCGATCCCGACCTGCTTCAGGTTGGAAAGACACGACGCCTGACGGGCTTTGCCCCGCGCCTGGGCGAAGACGGGAAACAGTATGGCCGCCAGGATGGCGATGATGGCGATGACGACGAGCAGCTCGATGAGGGTGAATGCGGCGCGGCGTGATGAGGAGTTCGGATTCTGCGGCATGAGAAGGTTCCTTTGCGATCTGGTCGTCGCCGTCGGCGGTGACGGCGGTTGCGGCAGCAGAGACACGATGCGCGAACGGTTGAGGGAATTGTACGGACCGACCGTGAAAGGCGTGCAAAATACCGGGGCGATTGGGACACTTC
>DATLHN010000128.1:0-2605 GCA_035539875.1 Armatimonadaceae bacterium | reverse complement strand
GGCCATCCTTTTCTTCGCGCTGGCCGCCACGATTGCGCTGACGGCGCGCTGGGGTCCGGACGTGCCTCATTCCGCCACCCCTGTTGCCGCATCCAAGAAATAACCGTTTCCGGCCGGGAAAGTTGATTTGCAGTATGGTTGCCGGAAGGGGAAATAAACCCGACCGGAGAAACCTAAAGTGTCAGCGGGATGGTGCGGCGGCAACGACGGCGTTAGCAGCACGTCTGCGGCGGTCCGCCGCGGCTGAGGTGAAGCCCCCTTTACCGCACCGGTCCCCGTTTCTACTCAGCGCGCGGCGCAGTACCTCACTGATTCGGTCCGCGCTGAAGATGCGGTGGCCCACGCCCCGAATCAGTGAGGTACTGCGCCGCGCGCCTACAGCGAACGGCACCGGTCCCCGCGGGTAAGTAGCGCGTCATGCCCGTACCACCCCGCTGACATCTTCCCAAACGAGGCCCCGATCATGCCTGGCCGAAAGAATTCCCCCTCGAAGAACGGCGAGCGGCGCGAGCAGACGACCCCGCAGGGCCGCTTTGCGAACGCCTGGCCGCCCGCCGGTGACGCCGACCGGCAGGCGCTGCTCAAGAACATCGCCCGCGCGCCGGTGGGTTACGGTACGTGGCGCGATCTTAAGGCTCTCTATAAGCAAGCGGAGCAGGCCGCCCTCGCCGACCCGGCGTCCGCGGACGCCGCCGTGCTGGGCGCGCTGATGGGCCGCATCGACGCCGCGCCGCGCATCGCCGAGTCGCGGCAGGCCCCGAAGGCGACCCTGACCGGGGTCCACCTGAACACGGTCGCGTCCCTGACGGCGCTGGACGACGGCCGGGTGGTCGTCGTCGGCAATACCTATCAGAGCGGCGCGAAGCGGCGCGTCGCGCTTCTGGCGAGCGACCCCGCGGACCCCCTGAAGCCCGAGGTCGCGGGGATGCTGGACCTGGAGTACTCTTACGGCGGCCAAACGGTCCGGAGCGCACCCGGCTGGCTGTTCCTCGCGGAAGGCACCTATCAGGGCACGAACCTCCAGGTTATCAAAGTCGCGGGCGGCGGCGAGGGCGGGGCTGACGGCGACCGGCCGTTGACCCTCGGCGCGACGCACGAGGTCCGCGGCTCCGAGCTGCTCGCCTTCGACTGCGCCGCCCTTCCCGGCGGCGGCGGCGTCCGCGGCGTCCTCCTGGTGAAGACCGGCCGCGGAAGGCAGGAGAAGGCGCGTCTGGACGTGCTGGACCTGACGCCGGGCGCGGGCGGCGACGGCGGAGTCCGGACGCTGGGCCAGGTCGAGATCGGCAGCGCCAGTGCCGCCGCGCTTTCCCCGGACGGACGCTTCGCGATCGTGGGCACGGGCGGGAGCGGCTTCTCCTGGAGCTCCCTGCCGAAGCCCGGGGGCCTGCGCGTCTACGACCTGTCCGACCCGGCGAAGCCGCGGCAGGTGGGCGCGATGCCGCTGGAAAACGTCGTCTCGATACTGGCGGGCGGCCCCGCGGACGCCCCGCTCGTCTACGTTACCTGCACGCGCAAGAACGACCGTCATCCGAACGGCGTCTACGTGATCAGCCTCGGTACCCCGGCGTGGCCCCGGCAGGTGGGGTTCGTCGAAACTCAGGGCGCGGGGGGGCGCCTCTACTTCCACCCGCAGCGGCCTGACCTCCTCTTCGCCTGCCCATACTGGGGCGGCTCCATCCTCGACATCTCGAACCCGGCCGCGCCGAAGGTACTCCGCCAGGGCTCGGAGCCGTCGCTCAACATCAGCGCGGCCAGCGGCGACATCCTCTGGACCGCGGAGTCCTACGGCGGCGGCATCGCCCCCTGGTACTTCGCCGACGCGGCGCACCCGGTGCGCCTGGGCACCCCGGTCTCGGCGGCGACCTTGGGCTACATGAAGCGGCGCATCCGGCGCACCCTGGACGAACTGGCCGGGAAGGACCCGGCCCGGTACGCCGAGACAGCCGCCCAGATGCTGGTCTCCGTGGGCCGCACCGCGGCGAACGTCTCCCCCTCCGACCACTGGGCGACTATGGACGCGCTGTTCGGCAACGGGGGGCGGTACGCGCAGAAGAATCACGGCCGGGGCGCGTACGCCCCCGTGAAGGATGCTCCCCGCTTCTCCCTGCGCCGACGCGAGGAGCGGCACCCGGAAATCTGGGACGCCCACCCGGAGGCGGCCTCGACGCTGGTGACCACGAAGGAGACGCCGTCGGAGGCGCGGGAGATGGCGCTGAAGGTACTGCGCAACGGGCGTCACCCCCTTCCCGCGCCTAACGCCTCTACTCTGGAGCGGATGCTGACGAGCGGGATGCCGCTGCAGACGGCGCTGGCGGTCCGGCTCGTTACCGAGGCCGCGGGCGGGCGGAAGAAGATATCGCCCGCGGCGGCGGCGGACGCCTACCGGCTCGCGGGTGCGGCGCGCAGGCGGCAGATCGAGGCGGGTCTGGAGGCGTCGCTCGCGGACGCGACCTGGGCCGACAACTTCGCGCGCCACGCCCTGGCCGGGCTCGACCGGCGCGCCGGGGAGTCCGAGGGCAAGCCCCTCTCGCGCCGGGACGCCACCCTGCTCGGGCTGCTCTTCCGGGCCGCCCCGGGCCGTTTCGGCCTCGACGCCCACCGCCCC
>DATLHN010000127.1:0-9474 GCA_035539875.1 Armatimonadaceae bacterium | reverse complement strand
TCGGTGACGACGTCCCAGACGCGGTTCAGGAAGCGGAACGGGCCGTTCATGGCGTCCTCGCTCCACTGGATCGTGTCCTCGAACGGGGCCGCGAACAGCACGTACAGCCGCAGGGCGTCCGCGCCGTACTTCTGCGCCATCGCGTCGGGCGTGACCGAGTTCCCCTTCGACTTGCTCATCTTCAGCCACTGGAACTCGACCCGCACCGGCTCGCGCCGCTCCGGCTCCCCCTGGGGACGCGCGACGCGCTCGGCGGGGAACGGCCCCTCCTGCTCGAAGCGCCGCGTCCAGGCGTCCAGGTCGAAGTCCACCAGGTCGCCCGGCAGGATGGGGTGCTTGTCCGACGAGTCGGCGTCCACCGCCGTGTAGCCGAGCAGCATCCCCTGGTTGCGCAGGGTCCGCGCCGGTTCGTCGGCGTCAATCAGCCCGGCGTCGTGGAAGACCTTGGTGAAGAAGCGGGCGTACAGCAGGTGCCCGACGGCGTGCTCGCGCCCGCCCAGGTACAGGTCCACCGGCATCCAGTAGTCCGCGGCGGCGCGGTCCCACGGGGCGCTCGTCTCGCGCGGCGACGCGAAGCGAAGGAAGTACCAGGAAGAGTCCACCGAGCCCGCCATGGTGTCGGTCTCGCGCTGGGCGGGGCCGCCGCAGGTCGGGCAGGTCGTGTTCACGAACTCGGGGATGGCGGCGAGCGGCGAGCGCCCGTCCGGACCCGGCTTGTAGTTCTCGACGTCCGGCAGGACGACCGGCAGCTGGTCCTCGGGTACGGGGACGATCCCGCACTTCTCGCAGTGGACGATCGGGATGGGCGTGCCCCAGTAGCGCTGGCGGGAGACCAGCCAGTCGCGCAGGCGGAAGTTCACCTTGCGGACGCCGACGCCCTCGGACTCCATCCACTCGGCGATGCGGTTGGCCGCGACCTTGCAGGGCAGGTTCGAGAAGTCGCCGGAGTTGACCGTGAAGCCGTCCTTGCTCGTGAACGCCGCCTCCAGCGTCTCGCCGCGCGGCGGGTCCAGCGCCTCCTGCTCGTCGCGGGCGATGACGACCGGGGTCGGCAGGTCGTAGCGGCGGGCGAAGTCAAAGTCGCGCTCGTCGTGCGCCGGGACCGCCATGATCGCGCCCGTGCCGTAGCCCGCCAGCACGTAGTCGGCGACGTACACGGGCACGCGGTGCTTGTTCACGGGGTTGACGGCGTACGCGCCGGTGAAGACGCCGGTGCGCTCGCGCCCCTCGGCGGTGCGGTCGATCTCGCTCATGCGCGCCGCCCGCTCCCGGTAGGCCGTCACCTCCGCCCGCTGCTCGTCCGACGTGATCGCGTCCACCACCGCGTGCTCGGGCGACAGGACGACGAACGCCATGCCGAACACGGTGTCCACGCGGGTGGTGAAGACGCGGACCGCGCCCTTATCCCCCTCGATCGCGATGTCGAACTCGCAGCCCTCGCTGCGCCCGATCCACTCCCGCTGCTGGGTCTTGATGCCCTCGGGCCAGTCGATGCGGTCCAGCCCTTCCAGCAGCTTGTCGCCGTAGTCGGTGATCTTAAAGAGCCACTGCGGCAGGTCCTTCTTCACCACCGGGCCGTCGCAGCGCCAGCACTTGCCGTCGTTGACCTCCTCGTTGGCCAGGACGGTGTTCTCGTTGACGCACCAATTGACCGGGGCGAACTTGCGGTAGGCGAGGCCCCGCTTATGCAGCAGCAGGAACGCCCACTGGTTCCAGCGGTAGTAGTCCGGATCGGTGGAGTTGATCTCACGGTCCCAGTCGTAGCTGACGCCCAGGATGGAGAGCTGCCGCTTGTACTCCTTCGCCAGCACCGGTACGACCTGGCTCGGATTGACGTTGCGCTTGATGGCGTCCTGCTCGGCGGGCTGCCCGAAGGCGTCCCAGCCCATCGGGTGCAGGGTGTTGAAGCCGCGCATGTGCATCAGACGCGCCACGGCGTCGCCGGGGACGTAGTTGCGCAGGTGCCCGACGTGCAGCCCGGACCCGGACGGGTAGGGGAACATGGTCAGCACGTAGTACTTGGGCCTGTCCCCGCCCTCGGTCGTGCGGTAGACGCCCTGCTCGGCCCACCGCTGCTGCCACTTCTTTTCTATGCTCTGGAAGGGATAGTAGCGCCCGCTCTCGTCGCCTTCGCCGCCGCCGTCCCGAATCTCTGTGGTCGTTTCCATAGTCTTTAGCATTCCATTGTACGGACGCCCGCGCGTGAAGTCAAACCGGGCCGCTCCCGGCGGCAGGGCGCGGCGCTCCGCGCGCCGAACCCTCTGGTAACAGAACCTATCGTCGCAGGAGGCCGATTTGGCAAACGAGACCGGCGGGAACGCCGCGGATACGACCTTTACCCTGCTCTCGCACGGAGAGATCGCCGACGCCCTGGCCGCTACTGCCGACGCGCCGCCCGCGTGGCCGAGCGTGGACGACCGCGCCGCCTGGGAAAGGCTCGCCGCCTCGCCGCACGGGGCCGCGATGAGGCGGGCCGTTATGGCCGCCGCGCATGAGGAGGCGAAGACGCCGGGCGTGCGGCTGCCGAGCCTCACGGAGTTCCTCGCGTTCCGCCGCACGGGCGACCGGCGCACCTGGGAGGGGGTGGCCGACCGAACCCGGGTGCGCGCGGAGACGTTCGCGATGGCGCTCTGCTTCACGGACGAGCCGGTCTGGGCAGACCGGACGGCGGATGCGCTGTGGTCGCTCTGCGAGATGACCGGCTGGGTGACGCCCGCCCACGAGCAGATGCCGATCCCCGACCCGCAGAGCCCGACCGTGGACCTGTGGTCCGCGATGACGGCGCAGGAGGTGGCGGAGGCGCTTCAGGTCGTCGCGCCCGCGCTTGACCGCATCGACCCGCGCATCGCCCGGCACGTCCGGCGCGAGGTGGAGCGGCGCGTGCTCGACCCGTTCCTGGCGCGCGGGGATTGGTGGTGGCTGTGGCAGCAGCCGGCGCCGTCATCGCGCCTGAACAACTGGACCGCGGTCTGCTCGGGCGCGGTCCTCTGCGCCGCGCTCGCGCTCCCCGGGCTCGACCCCGACAGGCAGGCGCACGTCGTGCGCAAGGCGGCGTGGTCGCTCCAGTTCTTCCGGGATACGTTCGAGTCCGAGGGCTCGCTCGACGAGGGCGTGGGCTACTGGTCGTACGGCTTCTCCTACTACGTCATGGCGGCCGAGCGCCTGGCGGCGCGGACCGGCGGGCGCATGGACCTGCTCGCGGACCCCTTCTGGAAGAAGGTGGCCGCGTTCCCGCTCGGCCTCCGCCTCTACGACGACACGTTCGTCAACTTCTCCGACTGCGCTCCCGTCGTCCGCCCTGCCCCGGGGTGGGTCGCCTGGCTGGGCGAGAAGACCGGCGAGTCCGGCCTCGCCGCGTGGGCGAAGCGCCTCGCCGCGGGCGAGGCCGCCGGCTTCGGCACGCACCACCGCTACCTGCCCTTCTCCCTGCGCACCCTGACGTGGACACCGGCGTCCGGTCCCGAAGCGCCCGCGCCCGTCCCCAGCCTGCCGTCCCTCGTCTCCTACCTTCCCGACGTAGAGTGGTTGGTCGCGCGCTCGGACGCCTCCGACGACGCGCTCATCCTGGCGGTCAAGGGCGGGCACAACGCCGAGAGCCACAACCACAACGACGGCGGCTCGATCCTGGTCCACTACCGGCGGGAAGCGCTGGTCGCCGAACTGGGCGCGCCGACCTACACCCGGCAGTTCTTCGGCGCGGAGCGTTACGAGAACGTCGCCGCCCGCTCGCTCGGGCACAGCGTGCCGTACGTCAACGGGTGCGAGCAGGCGGAGGGGCGCGCGCACGCCGCGGAGGTGCTGGCGCGGGAGGGAGCGTCGGTCGCGCTGGAACTGGCGGGACTCTACCCGCCGGAGGCGGGGCTGGAATCGCTGACGCGGACGGCGTCGCTGACGGCGGGGGACGGCGGGCCGAAGATCACCCTCTCGGACGAGGCGCGATTCACGGCGGACGGGGCGACGTTCGCGCTCCCCCTGATTACCCTGGACGCCGCGCCCGCGGTGACCGGGCCGGGCTCGGCGCGCATCGCCGGGGCGCGGGGTGCGGCGCTCGACATCGCGTGGGACCCGGCGCGGGCGGCGTGCCGGGTCGAGGAGGTGCCGACCGACGACCCGAAGTTTTGCGACGCCGAGGGCGGAACCCGCATCCGCCGCCTCTGGTTCGACGCGACCGTCGTCGGCCGCGCCGCCCGCCTCGACCTGACGCTGACGCCAGGGGAGTGAAAATGTCAAGCCATCGGCGTGCCGTGCCGGCATCCGGGTACATACCCGGTATGAGCCAGATGCAGGAAAAGATAGACCGGATGCTCGCGGCGAAGACGTTCGCCGTCGTCGGGGCGTCTACGCATCCCGAGAAGTACGGCCACATCGCCTATGAGATGCTGCGGGAGTACGGGAAGACCGTATGGCCGGTGAATCCGCGCGCCGCGGCGGCCGGGGAGACACTGGACGGCGCGGCGTTCTACCCCACGGTCGCGGACCTGCCGGAGGTTCCCGAGGTAGCCGTGCTGGTCGTCCCGCCGCCCGTTACCGAGCAGGCGGTGGAGGATCTGGCGCGCGCGGGCATCCGGAACGCGTGGCTGCAGCCGGGGGCGGAGTCGCCCGTGGCAGTGGCCCGTGCGGAGGCAGCGGGTATCGCGGTCGTCCACGGCGGCCCCTGCATCCTGGTCGGTCTGCGGACGCACGGCAAATAGCCGGCCGAAGAGAGAAAAAGCCCCCGGCCAGTCGGGCCGGGGGCTTCCACTACAGACAAACCGTGGCTTATCCGGGCATGTGGAGAGAAAAGGAGATCACGCGGTCATTATAGCACCGTTCTTTTTATGGGACTGTCCCCAATCCTGAACCATCGTGGTTTTTTCTGGCGGCTCCGGCAGCCAGCCTTACAGAAGTCCTGCCCCGCCCGGCTTCTTGCGCGCGTGCTTCAAAAGCCATTCGTACAATTCCGGGTTGTCGTAGGTGACGGTCCACGAGTCGTGTTGGGCCTCGGGGTAGACGGTGAACTTCACCTCGGCGGCCCCGGCGGCCTTGAGCGCGTCGACCATCTCCTCGGACGCCCGCAGGGCCACGACCGGGTCTTTCGCGCCATGGAACACCCAGGTCGGCATCTCCTTGAGCCGCCGCGCGGCCAGGCGGGGGTCGCCGCCGCCGCAGATCGGGGCGATGGCGGCGAACCGCTCCGGATTCTCCGACGCCCACTCCCAGGTGCCGAACCCGCCCATCGAAAGGCCGGTGAGGTAGACCCGGTCCGGGTCCGCGGCGTACTTCGCGAGCACGTCGTCCAAAAGGGTGTTGAGGACTTCGACTTTCCAGCGCCGGCGCGGCGCGTCGGGAGCCTGCGGGGAGACCAGGATGAACGGGAAGTCCTTGCCCTTCGCCACGACCTTGGGCGGCCCGTGGACCTTGACCTTCTCGAGGTCGCTGCCGCTCTCGCCCGACCCGTGCAGGAAGACGACCAGGGGCCACTTCTTGGCGGGGTCCTTGCCGTACTCCTCCGGCAGGTAGAGCAGGTACCCCGCCTTTACGACGATCGTCTTCTCCAGCGCCTGCGGAGCCTGCTGCCCCGCCGACACCGGCGGGGTGCCCGCCTGCCTCGCCGACGCCGCGCCCGCGAAACCGACCAGGGCCAGCGCGGACGCCACCGCCGCGCCGAGATGTCTGTATAGCATGGCGTACCTGTACGACGGCGGCGCGTTATTTCCTACCGCCGGGGTCCGGCCGTAAGAGGACGGACGGTCGGACCCGGCGAAATAGGTCCGAACCGGCGTCCCGCATCCGCGGCGGCGCCCATGACGAAAGGCCGCGGGGCACGCACGCACGGACGTCCGGTCTGCGATCGGTCCGTCGCCGACGCCGCGCGCTCGCTCACGCCCATGCCCCCGACCGAATCGCGCCGCGCGCGCTTACTGACGCTTGTCGCCGGGCTTGCCGCCCTGCTCCCGCTCCTCGCCCCCTCGCCGGGGGCGCGTCCGGCGGTTGCCGCCCCGGCCGCCGCGCAGACGGCCCCGACGCTCGCCTCCGTCCCGCTCAGCCCCCTGCGCGTCACCGGCGGCGCGGACTCCGTCGGAACGGTCACCCTCAGCTCCGCCGCGACCACGGACGTCACCGTCACCCTGACGAGCAGCGACCCGGCCGTCGCCGCCGTGCCCGCGACCATCACCGTGACGACCGGAGCCCGGACGGCCACGTTCACGGTGACCACCCGGCCGGTCGTCACGAACGCCACGGTCGCGATCCGCGCGAGCTACGGCGGGGTGACCAAGGCCGCGACGCTGAGCGTACTGGCGCCGACCCTCGCGTCGGTGAGCGTGACGCCTGCAAACGGGGGCGTTACCGGGGGTTCGGGGACTGCCACGGGCGCGGTCACTCTGACGGGACCGGTCGCCCCCGGCAGCAGCCTCACAGTCACCCTTTCGTCCAGCGCTGCGGCCGCGTCGAGCGTGCCCGCCAGCGTCACCGTCGCCGCCGGAGCGCGGGGCGCCACGTTCGCCATCGCGACCCGCCCCGTGGCGACGACGACCAGCGTGACCCTCACGGCAGCGGCGCAGGGGGTGACGAAGACAGTTCTGCTCCCGGTGAAGGCGCCCGCGCTCGCCTCGATCAGCCTGAACCCCAGCACGGTCACCGGGGGCGGCTCGTCCACGGCCACGGTGACGCTCACCGGCCCGGCCGCCGCGGGCGCGCCGGTCGTGGTAGAACTCACGACCGGGAACCGGGCCATCGCCACGGTGCCCGGGAGCATAACCGTCGCGCCCGGGACCACCACGGCGACGTTCACGGTCGAAACGCGGCGGGTGACCGGCGACTCGTCATTCCCGATCGGCGGCAACGCCGGGGGGGCGATCCGCACGGCCACGCTCACGGTGCGCCGGTAAGCGCGGCGGGGCAGCAATCAGCGGCCCATCTGGCGGCGCAGGAGCAGGGCGAAGAAGGGCGCGCCGAGCAGCGCCGTTACGACCCCGACCGGTATCTCCTCGCCGGGCAGGACCGTGCGCGCGATCAGGTCCGCGACCACCGTCAGCAGCGCGCCGAGCAGGGCGGAGGCGGGGATCAGCGCCCGGTGCGGCGGGCCGATCAGGGCGCGCGTCAGGTGCGGCACGATCAGCCCCACGAACCCGATGATGCCCGAGACGGAGACGGCGACCGCAGTCAGGAGCGCCGCCAGCGCGAGCGTCCCCGCCTTGAACCGCTCCACGGAGACGCCCACCGACCGCGCGACGTCCTCGCCGAAGGAGAAGGCGTCCATCCCCCTGCCCGCGGCGGTGTAGAGCGCGACCCCGGCCAGGACGAACGGCGTCAGCACGGCGACCCGGGGCCAGTCGGCGTCGGAGAAGCGTCCCATCAGCCAGTTCAGGATCACGCGCTGCTCGGTGCGCGCCAGCGAGAGGAGCAGGGTCATTACGGCCCAGAGGAACGAGCCGACGACGATGCCGCTGAGCAGGAACGAGGCCGTGTGCAGACGCCCGCCGACCCGCGCCAGGGCGAAGACGAGGCCCATGGTCAGCAGGGCGGCGGCGAACGCGCAGAGCGGCAGCGCCAGCCCGCCGAGCGCGCCCGAAAGCCCGAGAAGTACGGCCAGCCCGGCTCCGACCGCCGCGCCCGACGACACGCCGACCGTGTAAGGGTCGGCGAGCGGGTTGCCCACCAGCCCCTGGAGTGCCGCTCCCGCCACCGCGAGGGCCGCCCCGACCAGGGCGGCGAGGAGCACGCGCGGCAGGCGCAGGTCCAGCACCACGGTGGTGGTCAGCTCGTCGGCAGGCGGCACCAGCGACGGCAGGAGCCGGTGGCCCACCGCCCGCGCGACGTCGCCCGGCGCGAGCCGCACCTCGCCGACTCCCGCCGCGAAGACCAGACCCAGCACCAGCAAGGCCGCCAGGACGAGCATCGTCGGCAGCGCGGGCAGTCGGCGGACGTTCACGGCGTCATTGTATCGGATGACCTCTCCCCCGACGTTTCGCACCGGGGGAGAAGAGGTCAGAGCCGCGGGTCTACCGGCTCGCTCTCGAGGGCGAGGACGGCGAAGGCGCACTCGTGGACGCGGCGCAAGGGCTCGCGGGCGACGAACCGCTCCAGAGACTCCACGCCGAGCAGGAACTCGCGCATCGCCAGGGACCGCTTACGGCCCAGTCCGCGCTCGCGCAGCCGCGAAAGGTTCTCCGGGCGGGTGTACGCCGGTCCGTAGATGATCCTGAGGTACTCCCTCCCGCGCACCTTCACAGCCGGCTGGCACCCCTTCGGCGGCAGGAAGGACAGGGGCTTGACCACCATGCCCTCGCCGCCCCGGCCGGTCTTCTCCTCCCACCAGGCGATCCCATGCGCCCGGGCCTCGACGTCCGCGAGGGGTACGGCCACGGTCTCCGTGGCGTGGAAGAGCGGAGAGACGGCGGCGAGCCGCGCGAGCGTCGCGATGTGCCAGGCGTGGTCCCGGTCGAGCAGCGTCCGCCCCTCGACGGCGAGCAGGTGGAACGGCGCGATCTTCAGGTCGCCGACCTCGTCCCGCACCGGCCAGCAGTAGTGCGCGTACGCCTCCGAGTACGCCGCGACGTCGGCGAGACGGGCCGCCTGGCGCTCCGCGAGTTCCTCCGCGCCGGGAATGCCGCGGGCCGCGGCCTGCCGGAGCGCCTCCACGCCGGGGGCGAGCGAGAGCCTGCCCGCCGCCGCGACCGGGGCGTACTGCTCCCGCAGCAGCGCCTGCGCCTTGGCGTTCCACGGCATCAGCTCGGCGTCCAGGCAGCACCAGTCGGTAGCCAGCTCTTCCCAGAGGCCGCTCTCTTCCAGCGCCCGGGCCGCCTCGGCGAGCAGGGCGTCCGTCAGCGCACGATCCTCGAAGAACGGGCGGCCGGTGCGCGTGAGGACCGCGCCGGTCTCGCCGTCCGGCGCGCCGAACCGCTCGCGCGCCGCCCGCTCCGAGCGGCAGACCACGAGAACGGCGCGGGACCCCATGTGCTTCTCCTGGCAGACGACCGTCTCCACACCCCGGCCCGCGAAGTAGGCGAACGCCTCCTCGGGCCGCTCCAGGTAGCCGTCCGCGGACGCCGTCTCGACCGGGCTCATGGTCGGCGGCAGGTACATCAGCCAGCGAGGGTGCGCGGCGTAGCGGCTCATGACCTCCAGTGCCGCCGCGGCGTTCTCCGCGGCCACGAGCACGTTCCCGCCGAGCCGCGTGCCCACCACGCGCTTCCCGGTGACGTCCGCGACGTCCAGCACGTCGTCGTGCCGCCACTGGAGGTTCTCCCCCCCTGCCCCCGCTGGGGGAGCCGCCTCCGCGGCGAGCGCCAGCGTTCCGCTGGACCGGATATTCGCCGCGTACGCAGCGCGGGCGGGGACGCTGACGATTTCGCGCTCGGGCCAGCGCAGGGCGGACAGGTGCCCGCCGAAGGCGCAGCCGGTGTCGATATTGATCGTGTGGTTCAGCCACTGCGGGGGCGCGGCGACCGGGGTGTGGCCGTAGACGACCGCCGCGCGGCCCCGGTAGTCCCG
>DATLHN010000126.1:0-2676 GCA_035539875.1 Armatimonadaceae bacterium | reverse complement strand
AGAATCGCCGCCAGAATGGCGATGATGGCAATGACGACGAGAAGCTCGATCAGCGTGAAGCCCGCCCCGGGCTGGGAGGCGGCGCGGTCGCCGCTACGGCGTCGTAACATTGGTTGGATATCCATCTTTGATTCCTTCTTCGCGGGCTCCGCCCGCGGCGTGAGTTTCCGAGCGATTACGATTCTTTCGGCCCGAGCGCGGGCGCGGCCGGAGGTGCCGTGGAGCGGCGGACGTTCAGTTCGGTCGGCAGGGTGACGAGCGTCTCGGTCTCCTTCCCGGCGATCAGGCCGGTCAGCATCTCGACGGCGCGGACCGTCAGCTCCGGCAGGGGGTTGCGGACGCTGGTCAGCTCCATCGCCTGGGCGATGATCCCGCTGTCGAAGCCGACCACGGAGACGTCCTCCGGCACCCGAAGCCCTGCCTTGCGCGCCGCGGGTATCAGCAGCGCTGCGTAGCTGTCGTTGCGGCAGAAGACGGCGGTGGGGGCGTCGGGCCCGCGGGCGAGCAGCCGCTCCAGCAGCGGCTCCCAGTCCTGCTCCAGCCCGTCGCTGGGGAGACCGTGCCGCCGCATCGCCTCCTGCCACCCCTGTCGCCGCTCGATGTCCGCCTCGGTCAACCCCGGGCTGGCGTAGGCGATGCGGCGGTGGCCGAGCGCGATCAGGTGCTCGACCGCCTGGGTCGCGCCGCCGACGTTGTCCGCGGTGACGCGCCGCAGGGCGTACCCGGAGCCGACGGTCACGCACGGAAATCCGGTGTCGTAGACGGCGCGCGTGAATGACTCCTCCATCACGCCGACCACGATCAGGCCGTCCACGCGGTTGTCGGTCACCTCGTCCGGGGTCGGGGGATTGTCCCCGTCATATCCGATCGTGGTGAGCCGCAGGCGGGCGGCGGACGCGGCCTGCGTCGCTCCGAGGATCACGCCGAGGAGGTAGCTCGCCCCGAGTTCCGTCTCCCCGTGACCCAGGGGGGCGTTGACGACGAGGCCGATGCTGCCGGTCCGTCCGTGGGAGAGCGCGGCGGCGAGGCCGTTGCGGCGGTACCCGAGGCGCTTAGCCGCGTTCTGGACGCGCGTCCGCGTCTCCTGGGGGATCGAGAAGTTCGGGCGCTCGTTGAGAACGAAAACCGCGGTCGTCTTGGAGACTCCCGCCGCCTCCGCCACGTCGCGCAGGGTAGGTCGTGTTTGTCGTACCGCCATAGGTAGCTCGCTTCAGTAACCCGGCTTACTAACCCGGTTTACTACAGCAGGATAATACCACCTTTTCGGCGAACTGCGCAGGGTCGCGGTATTTTTTTCGGGGCGCGGCGGCCCGGGCGGGGCCGACCGGGAGAGGACAAAGAACGGCGATGCGAAGGCGAGATCGTACGCGGGGCGTGGCGGCATGGGGCGTGGCGGCGGCGGGGGCGTCCGTCCTCGTGGCGGCGGCGAGCGGGCTTTTCGCCGCCGACGGCGGCGGTGGCGCGGCGCGCCAGCAGGAGGCCCGCGACCCGGCACTGTGGCCGTTCAGCGCCGACTCGCCGTGGAACCTGCCGCTCGGGAGAAACGCCGCGTTCGCGGACCCGGCCGACCCGGCGACGGCGGCAGTGCTCGCCGGGAACTCGCGCGTGAACGCCAACAACGGCTGGTCGCACCCGGTGTACCGGGCCAGGTCAACCGACCCCGCGACGACCTGGACCGACCTGCGCGGCAAGGTCGTGTCGTACGTCGCCGCCGAGAAGGGCAAGCCCAGCCTGCGGGAGCGGACGCCCGCCGACGCCACGCCCGCCGAAGGGAACGGCCGGTTCGACCGCCACATGCACGTGGTCGCCCCGGACGGGCAGTCGCTCATCGAGGGGTACCGGGTGCAGCGCCCCTCCCCGACCGACCTGACCGCGCAGGTCTACCGCACGGACCTGCGGGGCACGGGCATCGAGAAGGGGGGCACGCGCGCCTACGGCGGTTCGGCCATCGGCGGCCTGATCCGCGCCCACGAGATGCGCGACCGGCGGATACCGCACGCGGTGGCGGTCGCGATGGGCGACGGGCAGTTGGGCAAGGCGAAGCAGGGCGATCCCGCCAGCCCCGCCTACGACAGGTCGTTTGTCTGGCCCGCCACCTGGACCGACGGTTTCGAGTACAAGAAGCCGGGGTCGGTGCGCATGGGCATGCTGTTCGCGATCCCCCGGTCGGTGGACGTCGAAAAGCTCGGCCTGAACCCGGACGCCCTCGCGGTCGCCCGCGCCCTGCAGGACTACGGCGCGTACGTCGTCGACTTCGGCGCGCCCACTATCATCTACATGCAGCAGGGCGTCTCCGAGGAAGCGGTCCGGAACGTCCGCGCACAGTCCGACATCCTCAAGAACCAGCTCCGCCGCGTCACCAACGTCAACCGAGAAAACTGGGAGACGTGGCGCGCCAGCGGTCATGGCATGGGCGGCGGACGCCCGGTCGCGCCGCTCGCCCCGCCGTTCGCAGCCGCCGCGGCGAATTGAGATGCGAAACCCGCCGCGGTCAGCCGTTACTCGCGGTTACGGGTCGCCTCGTCAATCGGGATCGACCCGACGGACGTGCGCGTGGAAGAACCGAAGCCCATCGCGCATGATTGCGCCGAGGCGGCTAACCTCCGCGTCCGACCAGACGGGGACATACGACGTTCCCTCCGGGGTGACGGCCGGCAGGTTGTTGCCCCGGAACAC
>DATLHN010000125.1:0-2493 GCA_035539875.1 Armatimonadaceae bacterium | reverse complement strand
CCCCAGAAGGGCAGCTGCAGTACTTCGGGGGCGGGCACGGGCTGAGTAGGAGCGGACGCCGCGCCGCGCCCGGCCTGGGCGGCACCGGTCAATTCCCGCGCGCCCGGCAGCATCCGCTCCAGTCGGGTGCGGGGCCGCGCGGTCGCCGCCGCGGCTTCGCCCAGCGCGGAGACCAGCGCGAGCGCGGCGGCCCGGCCGGTGTCGCCCCGGCCCGCGCCCGCGAGCAGGTCGCGCCG
The DNA here is from genome assembly GCA_035539875.1 of Armatimonadaceae bacterium. Classification (GTDB taxonomy): domain Bacteria; phylum Armatimonadota; class Armatimonadia; order Armatimonadales; family Armatimonadaceae; genus CALEKU01. The sequence goes on along the minus strand of DATLHN010000125.1, from coordinate 2,257 downwards.
CGACAGGCGCGCCGCCGCCGCCGCGCCGCCGCCCTCCGGGGTCTACTCGTCCGAAGTCTTCTCGTTGCCGATGCCGGGAGTGTCCATGCCCGAAGCCTCCGTTGGCCGGGTCGCGACGTTCGGTTCCCGCCGCGGCGACGCCGCCGGGCGCGCGCGGACGCGGTACCGGGGCTGACATTTTTGCGGGGAACAGACGGGCGCGGCTACACTATAACACGCATTCCGGCGCGAAGGCCGGTCGCCAGAATGAACCATTCACGAATCTACGGGCGGGCACGAAGGAAGCAGGCACAGCACCGGCTAAATTACCAGGGATGCACCCACGCGCGCACGGCGAATCTGCCGTAGCGCGCCGCCTCCGCTCTTGCGCGAATAAGGAACGGTGAGTCCCATGCTTCATTTATTGGTGTGCCGCCCTCGCCGGAGACCGCTGCGCCGCGGCGCTGCGCCGCTGCTGGTCGCGCCGCTGCTCGCGCTCGGTGTCGGGGCGGCGGCGGTCGTCGTCACGGTCGCCGCCAGTGCGGGCTGCAGCAGCGGGGGCACCGTGCCCCTGCCCGAGACCCCGTTCCCCGACGCCACGCGGGCCGCGCTCGACGCCGCCGTCGCGAAGACCATGGCGGACTTCGGGTTCCCCGGAGCGGCCGTCGGCATCTGGATGCCCAGCAAGGGGAACTACGTCGCGATGCACGGGGCGGCCGACCCGGCGACCGGCCGCGCGCTGCAGCGCGGCGACCACTTCCGCATCGGCAGCATCACCAAGACGTTCACGATCACGGCCCTGCTGCGCCTCGCCGACGAGAAGAAGCTGAGCCTGAACGACCCGGTAAGCAAGTACCTCGACTTCGTCCCCAACGGGCAGAACATCACCCTGCGGATGATGGCGAACATGACCAGCGGGCTGTTCAACTACTCCGAGGACGACCCCTGGGTGGACACGATCTTCGGCGACACGCAGCGGGTCTGGACCCCGCGCGAACTGGTGGACGTCGGCCTCAAGCACGACCCGTACTTCGACCCGGGACAGGGCTGGCACTACAGCAACACGAACACCGTGCTGCTGGGCATGGTAATCGAGAAGGTGACGGGGAAGCCGGTCGGCGAGGTCTTCGCGGAGAAGCTCTTCCGGCCGCTCGGCCTGAAGAACACGAACTGGCCCGCCTCGTCCGCGATTCCCGCCCCGTTCGCCCGGGGCGTCACCGAGCAGACCCTGGACGGCAAGCGGGCCGACGCCACGGAGCGCAACCCGAGCTGGGCGTACACCGCCGGGCAGATAATCTCGACCCTGGACGACCTGAAGGTCTGGGTCCGCTCGTACGCCACGGGCTCGCTGCTCTCCCGGGAGATGCAGGCGGAGCGGCTCACGTGGGTGACGCTCCCGCCCAACACCCCGCAGCGCGCGTACGGCCTGGGCATCGGCACCGACAACGGCTGGCTCGGGCACACGGGCGAGCTGCCGGGCTACAACACCGCCGCCTTCTTCCTCCCGGAGCAGGACGCGGTCATCGTGGTCATGGTCAACTCGGACATTCCGAAGGACAAGCTCAACCCCGCGCCCGCCCTCTTCAAGGCGCTGGCGGAAGTCGTGACCCCCGGGAACGTCCCGCACTGACCACGCGCCGCGCCGCCGCGCGGTGCGCGGCGGCGCGGGCGACGCGACCCTGCTCTCGTCTGTGCCCGCCCGGGTACCGGTTCCCGCTCCGGGACGACCATTCGCTCCGTGAGCCGGGGAAGGTCGCGGGACGCCGTCAGAGCAGCAGGGACGCGCCGCCGTCTACGTATAGCTCGACGCCGGAGATGTGGCGGCCGAGGTCGGAGGCGAGGCTCAGGCACGCGTTCGCCACGTCCTCGGGCGTGCCCCACCCGCCGTGCAGCGCCGGGTTGCCGTCCGGAAGCTCGTGGCGGATGCGGATGCTGTCCGTGTTGCGCCGCCGCGTGCCGCGGTCTATCCCGGTGGGGATCGCGCCGGGGCAGACGGCGTTGACGCGGATGTCGTAGCGCCCCAGCTCCAGCGCCATCATCTTCATGAAGGCGACCTGCCCCGCCTTCGACGTCGCGTACGCGCTGGCCCCGGCGTACCCGAACGAGCGGTTGCCGTTCACGCTGCTGGTGATGAGGATGCTCCCGCCGTCCCGCGCCTTCAGGTGCGGCACGGCGAAGTGGACGGTCAGGAACGTGCCCTTGAGGTTGACGTCCATCGTGCGGTCCCACTCCTCGGGCCGGAGGTCGTCCACCGGGGCGAATATGCCGTTGATCCCGG
>DATLHN010000124.1:0-5184 GCA_035539875.1 Armatimonadaceae bacterium | reverse complement strand
GTCCACTCCGTACCCCGCCTCCGGGGCGTCCGAGAGTCCGTGCCCGCGCGCGTCCACCATGACGACGTCGTACTCGGGCGCGAGCGCCCGCGCGACCGGCGTCCAGCAGGAGCCGTCGTCGGAAAAGCCGTGCGCCAGCACGACCGGCGGTCCGCCCCCGCCGGTCCGCGCGTAGTGGAACCGCAGCCCGTCGCTGCCTTCCACGTATCCCGTCGTCCAATCCGCCATGTCAAGTATTGTCCTTTCGCCGGTAGTCCGGAACTGCCGCGAGCGATCGCCGACCTGTCCCCTGAGTTTTCCACCCGCACCACACCTTTTCCGCATGGACCCGCAGAACGACAGTCTATTGCAATCCGATGGAAATTTAAAGTATGGTTGAGGAACGAGTTATGCGAAGAGTCGTGTCGCTGATGCACATGTCGCTGGACGGGTATGTCGAAGGGTCGAACGCGGAAATGGACTGGATCAAGATCGAGGAGTCCGTCTTCGCGTTCGTGGATCGTTTCATCTCGCGGGTCGGCACCGCGCTCTACGGCCCGAAGACCTTCGGCATGATGGAGGCATACTGGCCGTCCGTGCTGGACGATGCGACCGCGACCGGGCACACGATGCGTCACGCCCGCTGGTACGCCGACGCGGAGAAGGTCGTCTTTTCCCGGTCCCGAACCGATCTGGGCGGCACGAGCAGCAGCGCCCGCCTGATCTCCGGCGGCAACCTGGCGGGCGAACTGACGGCGCTGAAACAGGGCGAAGGCAAGGACATCATGATCTTCGGCAGCCCCGGCCTGACCCACTCCTGCCTGGAGGCCGGACTGGTCGACGAGATCGTCATGACCGTCAGCCCGGTCCTCCTGGGCGCGGGCACGGCGATGTTTCCGGCCGGAATGAGCCGAACCGATCTGCAGCTTCTGGAAGTGGTGCCGTTCGCCGCCGGCAGTGTCGGGTCTCACTACCGGCTGGCAAAGGCGGCGGGAACGGCGTGATCTCAGGAACTGCAGGATAGCGTCGCGCAGCCGGGGCGGTCCCGCGCCCAGTCCGGCCGTTTGGCCGCCAGAGCCTCGTGTTCCGGCTGCTCGTCGTAGGGACGCCGCAGAACGGTCATAAGCGTCTCCAGCACGGAAAGGTCGCCCGCCTCCGCGCCCTCGATGGCCTGCTGCGCGAGGTAGTTCCGCAGCACGTACTTCGGGTTGGCGCGCCGCATGGCGTCCCGCGCGGCCCCGGGGTCGCCCGGCTCCCGCCGCAGCCGCTCCGCGTACCGCCGCAGCCAGGCGAGAAGCGCCTCGTGACCGGGGCGGTCCGGGACCGTGTAGGACGTCGCCGCGATCAAGCTCCGGAACTGCGGCTCGTCGTCGCCCGCGCCGGACGCGAGCGCGACCGGCAGGTCGCACAGGCCGCGGAAGAAGCGGGTCATGTCCACCTCGGACTCTTCCATTCCCGGGAACAGGTCCTCGATCAGAAGGTCGTCCGCCTCGACGGTCACGCCGGACGTCGCCGTCAGGCCGAGTTTCCGGCGCATCATCGCGCGGTGGATTTCCGCGTAGGTGTTCCGGTAGCCTTCCAGCCCGGCCGCCAGCGGCTCCGGGTCCCCGAACAGGGGGGCGAGCGCGCTCGCCAGCATCGCCAGGTTCCACAGGGCGACGGCGGGCTGCTGCCCGAAGGCGTAGCGGCGCATCCCGAAGTCGGTGGTGTTGGGCGTCCAGTCCGGGTCGTACGGCTCCAGCCACCCGTACGGCCCGTAGTCGATGGTGACGCCGAGAATCGACATGTTGTCCGTGTTCATGACCCCGTGGACGAAGCCGACGGCCATCCAGTGCGCCATGAGGACCGCCGTCCGGCGGCAGACCTCCTCGAAGAGCGCGAGGTAGGCCTGCTCCGACGGCGGCCCGAGTTCCGCGTAGTGGTGCCGAAGCACGTAGTCGGCCAGGGCGCGCAGGTTGTCGGTCTCGCCCTGTGCCGCCAGGATCTCGAAGTTGCCGAAGCGGACGAACGTCGGCGCGACGCGCGCGACGACCGCGCCCGGCTCCGGGCGCGGGTCGCCCTGGTAGAACATGTCCCTGATCACTGCCTCGCCGGTGCCGACGAGGCTGAGCGCGCGCGTCGTGGGCACGCCCAGGTGGTGCATGGCCTCGCTGCACAGGAACTCGCGCAGGGACGAGCGGAGCACGGCGCGGCCGTCGCCCCGCCGCGAGTAGGGCGTCGCGCCCGCCCCCTTGAGCTGTATCTCCCAGTACGAGCCGTCGCAGGCTTCGATCTCGCCGAGCGAGAGGGCGCGGCCGTCGCCGAGCTGTCCCGCCCACGTGCCGAACTGGTGTCCGCCGTAGCGGGCCGCGAACGGCTTCATCCCGGGCGCGACGGCGTTCCCGGCGAGCAGATCGACGGTCGGCCCGCGCTGCCCGTCGGGCCGGTCGAGGCACAGGAGCGCCGCCAGATCGTCCGACCAGGCGATCAGGTGCGGGTCCCTGACCGGCGTCGCCTCGACCCGTGAATAGAGGTAACCCGGCACCTGGCGCGGCCGGTTTTCGCCCGCGTCCTCGCCGGGAAGCTCGTCCACGAACGAATTACGAAACTCCGCCCCGGGCAGAGCCCGGGTGCTCCTTGCGTTCTCTGTCACTGCGATACCCATGTCGTCAGAGTACCCGTTTCCCCCGGCGATGCCGCGGTTTGCGGCCCCAAAGCTACGTCCACCTCCGTAAACGCAGTCACCGCAGTATCCGCAACCATAAAACTTATACAGGAACGCAATAACATGGGCGATCTTCGCAGGATTATTGAATGCACGCATCATTCGTTCAGACGACTCCGGCGAGAATGGCCCAATAATCTAACTACTGATAAGATAACATTATCAGTATTCAGACTCAATACAGAAGGTCGCTCGCAGCAACAGCCGAGCGACCTTCTGGCGGGGACGAACCTTGACGTTAAGTGTCCGGCTAGTCAGTGTTCGGAGAGTTATGCATCTTGAAGGTGAGCAATCTTTACGGGACCGGCAACGTCTCAGAACCCGTACCCTCCTGCGTCCTTCTCGCCGTTTACCGTGCCAGCGCCATGATTATGACCATGCCGGGGCGGCTTGGCCTTGAGCGGCCTGGCCTTAAGCGGCAGCATCGCATTGGCCAGCACGTAGTTCCCTACCTTTATTCCCAATTCGCGCCCAGCCTGGCAGGCCGTGAAAAAATGGATTCCGCCCCATATTCGGGCGTAAAACGCCTCGTCCACGGCAGCGCCCAAGCTGTTGAACGAGCGGGTGATCGCCGGCGCGGTGGCAGAGGGGCTCGACGTGACGGAAAAGGTAGTGTCTCCCAACAAGCTGTAAATGACTAAAGCCTGGGCGGGGGCCACCGCGGCGTGGCCGGAGGGATATTCCGGGAACGGCGGGGTGGTGATGAGCGGCTTCCAGTCTACATCCGCGTCCGTATCCGGATTCCCGTCGGTGTCCGCAAGATTAATGGCGGTGATGGGGCGCCAGTAGTTGTAGAAGTACTTCGCGTCCCAGCAGGCGAGGGTCGCGTCGGCCTGGGCCAGGTGGAGCATCGCAAACAGTCGGACATTTTTTGAGAGGGACTGTCCCCCCCGTTGGGCGACGATGGCATGCGCGATCCGGTCCCAGCGCTGGTCGGGGCTCTGCCAGAACCGCGCGGCCTCCGTCTGGTCGGCCGTTCTCGCGCCGTCGGGGTTCTCCAGGCTGCCGAGGGCCTTTACCTCTTTGAAGTCGGTAGTGTACTGCGCGCTAAGCACAGAGGGAGGACCGGCCGGGCGGAAATAGGACCCGTACGGGAGGACCCACGGCGTCACATTACCAAGCTGCGGGCCGGCACCTGGCGCGTAAGCAGGAGGCGTGGAGCGCCATTGGCCCACCGCAAGATTCCCGAAAAATGGATCAGGCTCGGGCGACCATCCGTCCCCGCTTCTCCATGCAAGGATATCGGCGGCAACCTTCGCGCCCCACTCTATTCCATTTGCTATGGATTTGCTGCTTTCTACGTCCGCCGGATCGCCCACAATAGAAGCCAGGGATGCCGCCCGCTCCGCGTCGAATGTCGCCTTCTGTGAGGGGAAGACAGCGACCAGTGTGGCGTAAGCGGCCTGGATGACGGCCGCCCTTCGCGATGATCCGGGCGCAGCGCCTCCCGCAAAGTCGAAGTCTACGTGGATGGGAGTGTAGCGCTTCTCGATGCCGTTGTGTGCGTCGAACATGGCGGAGTGGACAATGGCACCCAGCCGCGCGCCGTTGGCCGCAGTGCCTCCGACGTTGCGGACCGCGTCCTGGAAGTTCTCGTTCCATTCTGTCACCACGTCGCCGCGTGCGGAACCGGCGCTGCTGCTAACGAGGGCCATCGCCGCCAGGACCAGACAGCCCAACCGCCTGCCAGTACTGCCAACAGTAATGAGACTTTTCATGGTCTCTCCTCTCATTTTCACGCCGCCTGGCCTCACGTCCGGAGGCGCGTAGCGCGATCATCGGTGAGAGTCTACCGAGCCACCCTGACAGAACCCTGAAACGTTCCTAAAAGAATTCCGACCCTCAGAAATGACCGATGACCAGGCTCTCCCTGGCCGCAGATATCTGGTAGCCATTCACCACCCGGACGACTACGACCCGTCCGTCGAGGACGAGGCGATGGGCCGCGACATCGACGCGCTCAACAGCGAGATGGTCGCCGCGGGCGTCCGGCTCTTCGTGGGCGGCCTGCACGCGCCGGGCCGCGCGAAGTCGCTGCGGCCGCAGCCCGGCGGCGGGGTGCTCGTCACCGACGGCCCGTATTTGGAGACGAAGGAGCACGTCGGCGGCCTCTGGGTGCTGGAGGTAGCCGACCCGGACGAGGCGCTGGCGTGGGGGCGCAAGGCCGCCGTCGCCTGCCGCGCGCCGGCCGAGGTGCGCCCGTTCCACGAACCGTCGTGATGCCTCCCCTTAACGCTTCGTCGCGGGAGGCGCGGCGGCGGCGGGGGTAGCGATGGCGGCGGGGGTAGCCGCCTTGCTGGGGACCGGGCTGGCGCTATTCGGGGCGGTCTTGGCGGTCGCGGCCGTTTTCGCGGGGTCCTTCTTCGGCGATTTCGTCGGCTTGGGAGGGATCAGGGCGGCGGTCGTGTAGCGGTTCGACGCGTTCCAGAGCAGGTACTCGCTGACGCCCCGGTCGCGGGCCGCCTTGATCTGGGCGCGGACCTGTGACTCGCCGTAGCGCA
>DATLHN010000123.1:0-1784 GCA_035539875.1 Armatimonadaceae bacterium | reverse complement strand
TCACTCAGGACCCGAAGTACGGACAGGCCGCGCGCGAGCGGATCGTCCACCTCGCGGGCTGGGACCCGGACGGGCCGACGAACTTCGCGCTCAACTGCGAGGCCGCGAAGCCGATGCTGCACCTGTTGCCGCGCGCCTACGACTGGGCGTACGACGTCCTCACCCCCGCCGAGCGCGAGAAGGTCCGTGCCGTCATGGCGCGGCGAATCGCGGACGCCTGGAAGAGCGGCGAGGTCGGCTACGGTATCGGGCACCTGAACAAGCCGTATAGCAGCCACGGCAACCGCACCTGGCACAAGATCGGGGAGGCCGGGATCGCGTTCCTCGGCGAGATACCCGAGGCGGAGACGTGGCTCGACTACGCGGTGAACAAGTTCTACGCCGCCTACCCGGTCTGGTCCGACGACGACGGCGGGTGGCACGAGGGGGTCGCCTACTGGCAGAGCTACCAGGGCAAGGCGGTCTGGTGGCTCCAGGCCGCGAAGTCCGCGCTGGACATCGACGGCGTCAAGAAGCCGTTCTTCGCGCAGGTCGGCGACTTCCCGCTCTACGTCGCCCCGCCCGGCTCGCCCAACGCCGGGTTCGGCGACCAGGCGCACAACATCCCGTCGTCGAGCTGGGGCGGGTTCCTGGAGTACCACCAGCGCGCCAACCGCGCCGCCGGGAAGAACGCGGGATACTGGCGCTGGTGGACACAGGCGTGGAAGATGAGCCCGCAGGGCGGCGTCCTCGGCTTCCTCTACAATTCCAACCTCGGCCCGCTCCCGGACGCGACGCCGCCGACCGACCTGCCGCAGTCGAAGGTCTTCCACGGCATCGGGATCGCCAGCCTGCACTCGACCCTGCTGAGCGCGGCGGACGACGTCCACCTCCTCTTCAAGTCCAGCCCGTTCGGCACGCGCAGCCACGGCCACAACCCGCACAACAGCTTCCAGCTCAACGCGTACGGCGAGTCGCTGCTGACGACCTGCGTCTACCGGGACCTGCACGGGAGCAAGTTCCACTACCAGTGGGCGCACAGCACGGTCGCGCACAACGCCGTGCTGGTGAACGGCCAGGGACAGCGGAAGCACTCTGCCGCGCCCGACGGCCGCATCGTCGCCGAAAGCCTGACCCCCGCGCTCGACTACGTCGCGGGCGACGCCGCCGACGCTTACGAGGGCCGCCTGACGCGCTACCGCCGCCACGTTGCCTTCGTCAAGCCGGACCTGATCGTCCTGTACGACGACCTGGCCGCGAAGGAGCCGTCCACGTTCCAGTTCCTGCTCCACTCGGGCAAGCCGTTCACGCTCGACCCGGCGGCGGCCCACCTCGCCGTCGAGATGCCGAAGGCGGGGATGGACGTCCGGTATCTGTCGCCGGTGCCGCTCACCCTGCGCCAGTGGGACGGCTACGACCCGAAGCCGACGAAGGAGTTTCCCAACCAGTGGCACGTCGAGGCGGGCACGAGCGAGAAGCGCCGCGACCTGGGCGTGCTGACGGTGATCGCGCCGTACCGCGCGGGTAAGCGCACGCCCTGGACCGCCGAGCGCCTGGAAAGCCCGACCGCCGTCGGCGCGCGCCTTGTCCGCGACGGCAAGACCGTGACGGTCGCCTTCCGCAAGGACGGCGTGACGGGCCGGGCGTCGCTCGCGGGCCTGTCGTTCGACGGGCCGGTGTCGGTGCGGTAGGAGTTCAGAGGCACCCGCCCCCCGCCTTTCGGGCACCCCCCTCCCTCGCAGGCGAAGGAGGGGGGAATGGGGCAAACGGTGGGGCTAACGGCGCGAGGCAGGGCAATACTAGAT
>DATLHN010000122.1:0-7040 GCA_035539875.1 Armatimonadaceae bacterium | reverse complement strand
CAAGGCCGTCCTTCAGGACCCGAAGACCAACGAGTCCCTATTGCGCGTGCCGCTCTACATGGCGGAGGGCGAGACCGACATCGCGCTCCGGAACGGGCAGGCCACGCTGGCGATCTTCAACCGGTACGGCCTGCGCAACTTCTGGGTCCTGAGCTCCGGCGGGCACGAGTGGGACAACTGGCGCCGCTACCTGTGGCAGACCGCCCAGATCATGTTCCCCGACGGCGCCGCGCAACAGGCGCGCTGACCGCGGCGGAAGGCCCGCACACTTCGACCGGAAAACCAAGGAGTGCAGAAATGACCCGCGTCCCACTCGTCCGAAACTTCGCTAAGCCCCTGACCCCCGTCGCACTGTTGACGCTTTCCCTGCTCGCAGCACAACCCGCCATGGCACAAAACTCCAACCAACCCCCGGCTACCACGGTTCCGAACGACAGGATGGTCGCCATCGCGATCCCCGCGCAGCCCGACGCGATCGAGCTGGGCACCGGCCCGCTGCCGGGCGCGACCACGCCCGAATCCTGGCACAGCCAGTACGGGAGCAAGTTCGCGCGGAACGTTTCCGTCGCCACCCTCCGGCCCTTCCTCCCGGACCCGTCGAAGGCGACCGGCGCGGCGGTCATCGTCGCGCCCGGCGGGGGCTTCCGCACGCTGTCGATGGAGAACGAGGGCTGGAACGTCGCCCGCGCGCTCGCCGAACGGGGCGTCGCGGCGTTCGTGCTGAAGTACCGGCTGAACCAGACGCCCGCCGACCTGGAGGAGTTCGCGCGTCCGCCCGCCCCGCGCCCGGCGCCCGCACCCGGCGTCGCTGGCGTCGGCGGGGGCGCGCCCTTCCCCCGGGGACAGGGCCGCGCGGATCGCGCCGCAGATCGCCGACGCCAACGCCGCCTTCGCCCTGATCCGCGCCAACGCGGCGAAGTGGAAGGTGGACCCCGACCGCATCGGCATGATCGGGTTCTCCGCCGGCGCGGCGCTCACGATGGCGACCGCCCTCGACAAGGGGGAGGCAAAACCGGCCTTCCTCGGCAACATCTACGGCCCGCTCGGCGCCGTGGACGTCCCGCCCGACGCGCCGCCCCTCTTCGCGGCGATCGCAGCCGACGACCCGCTGTTCCCCTTCAACGTCGGCCTGATCGAAAACTGGCGCAAGGCCAATCGCCCCGTCGAGTTCCACTACTACGAGCGGGGCGGACACGGCTTCGGCATGTACCCCAAGGAGACCACCAGTACCGGCTGGTTCGACGCCTTCGTCCGGTGGCTCGGCATGCACGGCCACTTACGGCCCAAAGCGAAAGCCTAGCCCGGGCCGGTCCTCCGGCACCGGCTCGCCGTGCGGCGGCCAAGACGGGACCGCCCTGTGGACTACACTTCCCAACGGCGTCGCCCTCGCTGTGCCTTAAACACCCGTCGTTTCTGCCACAGCGAGGGGACGGGCGAGGGACGGGGCAAGGACAGCGGGAAATAGCGTCCTCGCCACCGCCGGCGGCCTTTTCAGGCCCGACTGCCGGAACCCTTTTCCAACGCGTCTTCCAACTCGTCCAGGAATCCGACCTGGCCCCGCAGTATCTTCTCCCGGGCCGTCGCCAGGTCGAACCACCCGGCCCGGTCCACCTCGGGGTACGTCCGCCACTTGCCCGATCGGGGCGGCCACTCCATCCGGAAGGTGTTGCTCCGGGCGGACGCGGCGTCGCAGTCCCCTTCGGCCATCCAGGCCGAGACCACCTTCCCGCCCGGCTGCTTAACGGTCCGCAGTGGCGTGAACTCCCCGTCCGGCGCCGCGAACCCGGTCTCCTCGAAAAACTCCCGCTGGGCGGCTTCCAGGGCGTCCTCGCGGGCCGGATCGTACTCGCCCTTGGGGACGGACCACGCCCCCAGGTCCCGGTCCTCCCAGAACGGCCCCCCCGGGGTGAACCAGGAATACTTCCACGTCCCCCGCGCCGACGCGGCGTCGGTACAGGAGCAGGCCGGCGCTATACCTCGGCATGGTCACTCTCCATCGTCACTCTCCACAGTCACTCTCCGGGGTGCGGCTCTCGAAGGCAGGGCTCGAAAGGAGCGACGGGCGGGGCGGGCTTTGTCGCCATACCTCCGTCTTAGCCTTTCCAAGAAATGCCGCCTGACAAACAGTGGATAAAGCCGCACCAACTGTCAATGCCGTCCGGTGGAACATCTCCGACAAAGGCCGTAGCGGATCGACCGAGCCTCGGCTGCAGCATGAGCATCTGTGCGGACGGCTAACCCATGTCGAACATGGCAACGCCATGCTCCAAGTCCGCCCGCTACCGTCCGATGACCGCTGTGGTGTGCTACTTTCGCGTCGTTTGTAGTGCTCGCTACTGGCGGACCCAATAGCAAGTACTTCGGGAAGCAGTTCGGGGCGCGGGACATTTGCGCAACACGACTGCGCGGTTCATTGCGTGCGGTGTCAGCCGGGGTTGTCAGCCGGGGTTGTCAGCCGGGACAGGCCTCCTCGCTGCCCGCGCTGCCGACGGCCAGGCTGCCCACCAGGGCCAGGGTCGCCCCCTCGGGGCCCCGGATGGCGCAGAAGAGCTGGCCGCCCATCGGGCGGGGCCCGTCGAGCACCCTGCCGCCGAGCGCCTGGCAGCGCGCAGCGCTGGCCCGCACGTCGGCGACCCACACGTAGAGCAGCCACTGCGGGGGCACGTTCGCGTTCTCGCCGCGGGCGTGGCAGATGCCGGCCACCGCCTCCCCGCCGCCGGGCGGGACGAGGTCGTAGTCGGCGTACTCCCCCATCGGGTGCGGGCGGGCCTCCCAGCCGACCACCTCCCGGTAGAAGTCCCGCGCGGCCTCGGCGTCCGGGACGGTCAGGTCCCTCCAGACGATCCGGCCCACCCGGGGGCCCACTCCGGGGCCCGCTTCGGGCGGCTGCGGCGGCTCTGGCGGCTCTGGCGACTGCGGCGGCGTGCTCATGCGGTCCTCCTAGGCGAGCGGTGCTCGTTCCCCGACATCGGGCGGCGGGGCAGTGGGGCCGCGGCATTCTGCGGCGCGGCGCACTGCGGCCACAAACTCCACTCAGGCGTGCCGGGGCGGAAAGAGGTACAAGGAAATCAATGCCGGAACTGTGCCTGTTGACTGTGCCTGCTATCTAAGGACGCTTCGTTGACGTTGTAGTTGTAAAGGTAGCCGACGCGCTCGCGGCAGCCCCGCGGCACGCCGGGCCGCTTCATGTCGGCAGGATACCGCGGGCTTTAGAATGAAAAGACAGCGTCCTTAAAGAGAAGGGACGGTCCGCATCGGGAACGGCATGGACAAGACGGCGTGGACGAGCGCGACCCGTGTCGCGAGCAGGATCAGGAAGGGAACGAATAATGAACATCTCCCTGGCGGGATTCAGCGTGCACGGACTACTGGCCGAGGGCAAGATCGACATCTTCGGCTATCTGGAATCCTGCCGCTATCGCTACGACCTGCGGACGGCGGACATCTGGAATGGCCTCCTTCCGACGACCGAGGCCGGGTTCCTGACCAAGGTCCGGCACGCTCTGGAGGAGCGGGAGTTGGCGCTCGTCAACTACCACGTGGACGGGGTGCATCTCTGGGAGGACGATCCCGGCGCCCGGGAGCGCAACTATCGGGGTGCGCTCGCCCACCTCGAGGTCGCCGCGTTCCTGGGGGCGAAGACCGTCCGCATAGACACGGGCGGCAAGGTCGCGCCGATGACGCCGGAGCAGCTGGACTACCTGGCGGGCCGCTACCGGGAGTACTGCGCGTTCGGCCAGGACCACGGCTTCGCGGTCGGGCCGGAGACCCACTGGGGCCTGTCGCTGACGGCGGACAACATGGAGGCCATCGCCCGCGCCGTGGACCACCCGGCGTACGGCATCCTGCTCCACGTCGGGCACTGGGAGGACGGGGACCCGGACGCCGGCGACGCGCGCCTGGCGCGGTACGCCGTGCACACCCACGTCGACGCCCAGACCACGCACGACCCGCGCCTCGGGGAGAAGATGCGGCTGCTGCTGGACGCCGGCTACGCGGGCTGCTGGGGCGTGGAGCACCACTCAGCGCAGAACGAGTACGCTGAGATCGCCGTCCAGATCGCCACGGTCCGCCGCGCCCTCGCGCGCACCCTCTGGGACCGACAACTGGCGCAGACCCGCTCACAAGACGAGAATCCGGAGGCGAACCCGCTCCTCACCGCCGAGCAGGAAGGTCGCGCCTAAACCCGGAGGGGAAGGCCGCTCGCTCCGGCGACGGCCGAAGTCCTGCGGTGGCCGAGGCGAGGGCACGGGACCCGGAGACAGGCCGCTGAGCGCGCTGTCCCTATCGGCTTCCGTTACCCCCCTCGCCTCGGTGACCCGGCAGGCTTCCGGGTGGCGCAGATGGGCGGGTAGGTGATTCAGGTAGCTTGCCCGTATCTTCCGGGCCGCCTCTTCGGGCGTAGGTGCGGTGGCATAGTTCGCGGCGGAAACGATCACCCGCTCTTCCGGCATAGGGGTCACCCCCCGTTGTCGCCTTACAAACCCATTCTACGGGAGCGTGCTACCGCCAGAACGGATTCTAGCCGCACGCCACGGTCACTTCGGCGCTCGCGCTGTGGAGGCATCCGGAGCGGTACCTGCCCGCTTTCCCATTTTTTCCTGTTGCCGGATGCCGTTCGGGAGGCGAAGTACCCTACCGCCGGCCGAATAATACGGTGAGGCCCAACATTTCCCCGGAGGTACGCCCAGTCATGTCCGAGACGCCGTTTGTTCCCACCCGCCCCACCGCCCCGGAGGCGGTCGCCGCCACTGCCACGATCACCATCGAGGCGAAGCAGTTCGGCCGGGGGGCCGCCCTCATGCCCCGGTGGGAGATGGAACTGCCCGCCGGACCCCTGACGCTGCGCGAATTCCTGGCCGTGGTGGTGCGCCACGAGGTCGCCGCCTACCAGGAGCGGCAGGAGGGGCACAGGACGCTCCGCTTCCTGACCGGGCAGGAGATCGCTGACGGCGCGGCGGCGGGCAAGATCGATGCGGGCGGTCGCCCGGAGACCGAGACCGCCGTGGACGCGGACGCGGCCATCGCCCAGGCGGTACAGGCGTTCGCGGACGGCCTGTTCTACGTTTTCGTGGACGAGCGGCAGCAGGAGGACCTGGACGACACCCTGGCGCTGCGTCCCGGCAGCCAGGTGATGTTCCTGCGCCTGACGGCACTGGCGGGCGGGTAGGCGCGGGCAATAACGAGCGAAAAGGAGAACGGAAAAGATGTTACGACCGGAGGACGCGCAGAAGGAGCTTGAGGCGCGGCAGATACCCGTGGACCAGCGCGAGGCCCGCCAGACGACCCGGGTGCGGGCGCTTCCCGAACCGCTCCGCCGGGTGGCTTTCGCCCTGACGAACCGGGACGCGGAGGGGAAGGGGTTCTTCGACCTCGGGAACCAGGCCGCCGCGTTCCGGCGACGGGCAGAGAACTGGAAGGCGGCCGCGGAGGCGCTGGACGCGCTCAGCCCGGCCGAGCGAGAGCAGGTCTTCGCCGCGCTGCTGCCCCGCCTAGGCCGCGAACTGGCCCTCCTCTGGGGCTCCGACCGGGGGATCTATCAGAGCGGATACGCCCGTCGCGCGTTCCGGCTCAAAGGCCGACCCGACCTGACGCGCGACTACCGGTTCGAGCCGATGTCCGCCCTGATCGGACAACTCGCCCAGTACGGGGAGCAGGACGTTTTCTGGCTGGCGACCTGGGCCGGGTACATGGGCTGGGTCGCCCCCACCATAGGGCAACTCATGAGCCCCGTGATCGACGCGGGCGGCGAGACCGGGCAGCGGGTCTTCGACATCCTTATCGCGTCCGCGAAAGGCGAGCACGAGGTCGGGGCGATGGGCCGGCACGTTACCCGCGCCCTGCTCGGGGCCTCCCGCCCGGACGGCTGGGAGTTCGTGGAGAAGCTGCTTCTCGCCGGGCAGCGGCAGGAGGGGCTGCGCCAGGAGATTCTGGAGAACGCCGACGAGGCGCACCCCGAAGCGTTCCGCCGGATGCTCCGCCTGATCGCGGAGCACGACCTGATGCGCTTCTCGGCCACGGTCCGCGCGGTGGACGTCTGGTTCGCGCTCGGCTGGGACGTGCCGACGCTCAAGCAGGCGAACGCGGCGCTCAACCAGGCCGCCGACTTCGTGCTCGACCCGGGGCGCCGGGAGGAGGCGCTGGCCGCCTCGGACGACGGCCAGGCCGTCTACCTGGCGCTCTGGGCGACGGCGTTCGAGGACGCCCTGGCCGCGGGCGAGCGGGCGCGGGCGATGCTCGCCGACTCGGTGACCGTCCGCCGCGCCGCCGCCATCCACCTGCTGCAGCACCTCGGCCTGCCCGACACCCGTGAGGCCCTGGTCCCGGCGCTCGACGACGCGGACCTGCGCCTCTCCGCGATGGCGTTCGACGGGCTCGGCGTCCGCTACTCCTCATACTGGCTCCGGAACGGCAGTAAGCCGGACGAGCCGCTGGCGAAGACCGACCTGTTCGAGCGGCTGGAGCGCAACATCGGGCGCTACCCGAAAGACGCCGCCGGTACGTCGGAGCCGATCCTGTTCCCCTGGCTGACCCCCGCCCCCAGCCGGGTCCGCCTGGGCGAGGCGATGGTGGCCGCGCTGGGCGAGCGGGACCCGGAGCGCCTCCTGCCGTACCTGCCGCAGTTCGGCCCCGACGCCCGCGCCGGGGTGGCCGGTCTGTTCGGGCTGCTGCCGCCCGGCGACGCCACGCGCGGCGTCCTGCTCGACCTTGTGACCGACGCCAGCAGCACGGTGCGCGACGCCGCGATCGAGGGCCTGAAGCGGCACGCGCCCGACGACCCGGAGATCGTGGCGCAGTACGAGAAGCTGCTCACGCGCAAGTCGGCGGACCTGCGCACGACCCTGCTCGCGCTGCTCCTGAAGCAGAGCGACGAGGGCGTGGTGGCGAGCGCGGACCGACTGCTCGGGGGCAAGACGCAGGAGCAGCGGATCGCGGGCCTCGGCCTGCTGGACGAGATGGCCAAGGCGAAGCGGCAGCCGGAGGCGGTCCGGCAGCGCGCGGCGGCGTTCGCGGCGCGGCGCGCCGCCGACCCGACGCAG
>DATLHN010000121.1:0-1800 GCA_035539875.1 Armatimonadaceae bacterium | reverse complement strand
GTCCTTGACATACAGGATCTCGCGGTTGAGGACCACCTTGATGCAGAGGCGGCCGCGGTTGTGTGCCAGCTCGTCCCCGCGGACGTCCACCACCTTGCCGTCGTGGACGCCGATCATCATCCCGCAGCCCGTCCGCGTGCCGCAGCGCCGTCGCGATGCCCCCAAGCGGACCCATTCCCGGGATATCGTCCCCGAACGCCGACGTCGCCCCCTCCGGGGCCTCCGTCCGGCCGACCACCAGGACCTCGCGCGCGCCCGCCTCCCGCGCCACGCGCACCGCGTGCGCCAGCAGCGACTCCCCGTCGCCGCCGTTCTCGCCGCCCAGCGTCAGCGCCGCCTTGTCGCGGCCCATCCGGTGGCTCCTGCCCCCCGCCAGCACCGCCGCGACAAAGCCCGTGTCCTCGCCGGGAGGCGCGCTGCCGCTGCCGCCGCCGCCCTCGTTCTTGCGCTCCTCGAAGCCGGGCGGCGGCGCGAACGTCTCCGTCGCCGGTTCCATCGCCTCGCCCGCCCGCGGGTGCGCGCACGGGAAATCCTTCTCGACGTAGTAGCGCACCGCTCCGTCCGGCGTCTTCAGGTAGACCCCCTCCGCCGTCGGGTCCGCCAGCGCCGCCCGGTCCGCCTCCGAGAGCGCCACCCGCAGCAGCGAGCCGCCCGCCTCGAACGCCAGCGTGGACGCCGCCGCCTCGCCCGGCCCCAGCGCGACGCGCCACGCCCCCCCGGGCAGCGCCTCCAGCGCCTCCGCCACCGTCTCGCCGCGCAAAACCGCGTCCATCTCCGCCGGCGTGATGCGCAGGCGCACGCTCGATTCCGTCCACCGTACCTTCATGTCCGTTCCACCCTCGGGGGTGATTCGTACCCCACGGTTATTATCCCCGGAATGTGTCAAAATAAGGACACAAGCGGCGAGGCAGCGGCCACGGCATTTACGGAGGAACGCGATGGAAATGGCGGTTCAGCTCATGATGGGCGTCAGCCTGGCGGCCTGCGCGGGCCTGCGCGCCTGGCTGCCCCTGCTCTGCGTCGGCCTGCTGGCGCGCACCGGCTACGTCTCGCTCGGCCCGAGCTTCGAGTTCCTGACCGGCAACGCGCTCCTGATCGTTCTCGGCGTCGCCACCGTCCTGGAACTGCTCGGCGACAAGATCGTCGCCATCGACAACGTCCTCGACGCCATCGGGACCGTCGCCCGCCCGGTCGCGGGCACGCTCCTCACTGCCTCGGTCATCACCAACACCGACCCGCTCTACAGCGTCATTCTCGGTCTGATCCTCGGCGGCGGCGCGGCCCTCACCGTCCACACCGGCAAGGCCGTCGTGCGCGCCAAGAGTACCGCCACCGCCCCGCTGCACGCGGGCGTCGGCAACTTCGCACTCTCCGTCGGCGAGGACATCGCCTCGCTCGGCGGCATCGGCCTCGCCGTCTGGCTCCCGATCCTCGCCTTCGCCTTCGCGCTCGTCCTCATCCTGCTCTGCGTCCTCGCCATCCGCGCCGCCCTGCACCACGGCCGCCGCCTCCTCGCTACCCTCTTCCGCTCCAGACCCGCCCCGGCCGCACCCCCGGAAGTTTAACCGCGGGGGAACGGCTTGCCACGAATGAGACCGGACCGACCGCGTCGGCTTCCTCGAAAGCCCGTCCCGGGATTGACGCACCGGGACCTCTACCTCTTCCCCTCTCGTTCGGCGGCGCAGCCGCGCTCTAATGGCGCTGCGCGCCCGAGAGAGGGTGGCGAGCCTTAGCGAGCCGGGTGAGAGTCCGGGGGGTGAGAGTCCCCAGAGTCCGGTCGCGGGTCGGCGAGCCAGCCCG
>DATLHN010000120.1:0-3087 GCA_035539875.1 Armatimonadaceae bacterium | reverse complement strand
CGGCCAGATGTCCGCGGGCGGTGCCTGCCCGAACCACTGGCGGTACGCGGCCAGGGTACGCGCGTACTGGTCCTCGAAACGAACGTCTTCCGATGCGCCGCCCTTCGTCGGCCCGTGGTGAAGGGGGCGGCCCAGCGTGTCGCGGCAGAGGTCTTCCCAGTAGGACTGCGTGTAGAGCAGGTGCAGGTGCCAGGCCCCATCCACGGCGTCAGAGGGCGTGACCGGATGCGCGGCGACCGTCGCGAGAAACAAAAAGCGGCGGTACTCATCGAGTACGCGCCGCGTGTATGCCGGGCTCCATCCGTTCTCCCTTGCCAGTCGCCGGGAGAACGACAGGGGGGCGTCGGGCACATCGAAAGTGAAGTCGCTGATCCTCTTCCAGAGCGGGTTAAGTTCCGCGTTCATGGGCATTCCCTCCTCGCGAGGTCTGTGTTTTCCGTTGTGTTTCAGCAGTCAGACCCGCCGGGAGAACCGAGGTTGCACGACAAAGCGCGAACGCCCCGCAGCGTCGCGGGGCGTTCGTCGGGAGCTACTTCCGCTCGGCGTACCACTTCTGGTAGAACGCCTTGAACTCGGCCTGCTTCTCCTTGATGGCGCGCCACCACGGCTCGTTATCCACGTACCACTTGACGGTCTCTTCGAGACGCTTGTCGAAGTTGCGCTCCGGCTCGAAGCCCAGCGCCCGAATCTTCGAGAGGTCCATGGCGTAGCGGCGGTCGTGGCCGGGGCGGTCGGTGACATAGCGAATGAGGGACTCCGGCTTACCGAGGATCGAGAGGATGCCCTTGACCACGTCGATGTTGTAGCGCTCGTCGTCCCCGCCGACGTTGTAAACGCCGCCGGGCTCGCCCTTGTGGAAGGCGATGTCTATGCCCTTGCAGTGGTCGAGGACGTACATCCACTCGCGCACCTGCTTGCCGTCCCCGTAGACCGGCAGTGGCTGGTCGTCGATGGCGTTCGTGACCATGAGCGGGATCAGCTTCTCCGGGTAGTGGTACGGGCCGTAGGTGTTCGACCCGCGCGTGACCACCGTGTTCAGGCCGAAGGTGACGTTGTAAGCGCGCACCAGCAGTTCCCCGCCTGCCTTCGCCGCCGAATACGGCTGGTTGGGCTCCAGCGCGTCGCCCTCGCGGAAGACGTCGCTGGTGCTGCCGTAGACTTCGTCCGTGGACACCTGGAGGAAGCGCCCGTGCTGGTACTTGCGGGCGGCCTCCAGGAGCACCCCCACACCGTTGAAGTTGGAGCGCTGCGCGGTCTCGGGGTCTAGGATGGCGCGGTCGTTGTGGCTCTCGGCCGCGAAGTTCAGGATGGCGTCCACGTTGCGCGCGAGGTTGTCCACGATCACCGGGTCCTCGATCCGCCCCTGAAAGAACTGGAAGTTCGGGTTCGCCCAGAGGTCGTGGAAGTTGTCCGTGTTGCCCGCGTAGGTCAGGGCGTCGAGGACAATGATGCGGTAGTCCGGGTACTTTTCGAGCATGTACCGGACGAAGTTCGAGCCGATAAAACCGGCCCCGCCGGTGACTAGCAGTCGTTTCATGGGATCCTCAGGTAGGCAGTTCGTAAACGTGTCGAAATCAGTGCGTCGGCGAGCGGTGGAAGTGGACCATTTCCCAGAGGTCCCCGTCCTTCACGAGCACGCGGGTCTGGTTGTCCGTATAGAACGTCGGCTTACCGCGGCCGCCACCACTGTCCGCGCCCGGGTAGGTCACGAGCAGGGTGAAGGTCACCACGGCCACGTCCCCCGCCGCGCCGACGATCTGCACGCGGGGCGCGATCAGGTCCACGCGCGCCTGCTCGCTGACGCCGGTCATGCCGCCGGAGGCCGTGAGGTGCAGGTGGAAGTCCACCCCGTCGATACGGCCCGGCGCGATGAACCACTCGTACGCGCTCATGTCCTCGGCGGAGTGCGCCCGGTAATACTCCACGTCCTGCCGGTATACGGACTCCAGCAGGCGACGCGTGGCGTCCAGAACCTCGGATTCCCGGGCGTCCACGGCGATCAGCCCTTCGCCGCCTCGGACTGCTGCCGCAGAGCCGCGGGCAGAACGTTGGGCAGTTCGAGGTACGCGTACTCCATCGCGTCCTGCTCGATCATGTTGAGACGCCACTGGCCGTCCGCCCAGACGAACGTCCACACCGCTTCCAGGTCGGCCGACTTCTTGTCCCCCTGGACGACTTTGTCGGTGGCGCGCTCTTTCATGTAATCCGCGACGAGGCCCGAGATCGAGACGATCAGGCGCGAGCCTTCGCCGTCCACGCCGTGGTCGGCCCGGTGCTCGAAGTGGAGCGGCACGATGTGGTTGACGTGGTAGAGCTTGCAGACGTTCTTCAGCCCCTGCGCCTCCCAGTCGTCGAGGAGCATCTGCTGATTGGCCCAGTACCAGTCGGTCGTAAACCGCCGGGCCTTCTCCAGCTTCTCGTCCGACCAGGCGGACCACATCCACGTGTAGGCCGCCGTGACCTGCTGCCGGATGTCCAGCCAGTTGTACTGGGGATAGAGCTGCGCCAGGCGCGCCAGGTCGCGCCGCGTCCGGCGGATCGCGAGGGCGCGCTTGCCGAGGATGTAGACGACGAAGGGAAGGAAGACGAGGATCAGAAGGGCGAAGGCGATCTTGCCGACCGTCGTCCGCGCCGCGGCCTTGACGATGCCGCCCGGTCCCGCCAGGGCGACGTCCGGCAGGAGAAGCACGAGCCCGACCGCGACGAGCGCGGTCAGCAGCGCCACGCCGAGAGTCGCCCGCGAAAAACGTTCCGTTCCCGTGCGCATCAGCGTCCTCTCTTTCTCCCGCCGTCCGCCCCTTCTTCACCCGTAAGCGCGGCGAGCGGCATGCCGACGGGGAAGGACGTCTGCTTCTTCTCGCAGGCGTGGAGGAAGACCGCGGCGAGCAGGTCGTCCCAGGCGAAGTACATCCCCGCCACGTCCTCGGCGTTGACCATCTGCATGCCGAGCGAGTCGCCACCGGTAGGCGGGCCGCCGATCGAGGCGACCTCGGCGACGAACGTCGGCGCGTGACGGACGACGCCGCTCGAAGCGTGGGTGAGGACGAAATACCCGAGGTACGCCACCCGCCCCAGCACCGCCCCGGC